>JAYPIC010000030.1:0-21212 GCA_038127595.1 bacterium
CTCTTGTACAAGGCAATGATCCTGACCCTGGAATGTTATCAGGTACGATATACTCTAATATTGATGGGAACGTAGTTGACGGAGCTGAAGTAGTAGCATACAATGTAAATACTACTCAATTATTTTCCATTGAAACATCGGATGACGGTTACTACCAATTATTCTTACCTGAGTCTGAATATTATATTTCAATTAATGCACCATATCATGAAGAGCTCCTTGATACATTATCCATAATATCGGGTCAATCCTTCACAATGGATTTTAACTTGGATCAGGTAATTGAATATAAAATTTCAGGTGTTGTTTCAGATCAAAATGGGAATCCATTGAGTGGATTTGAGACTTTTGTTACACGCGGGAATGGATATCGTACTACGTACACTAACGAAAATGGTGAGTATGAGTTATTCGTTCCAAATGGTACATATGATGTAGGATCAGGTTCAAATAATTATTTACTTAATCTGGTTAGTGGAGTTGAGGTTCAAGATAATGATATAGTATTAGATTTTGTTCTTGAAAGCATTCAAGAATTTGATGGTGGTTTTGCAGGCACGGTTCATTTAAACGATGGTGATATGACCTCCGTTCAAATTAATGTGTGGGATAATAACTCTACTTATAATGCTTATGTTTCTAGTGATGACAATGGAGCATTTGCGCTTCCTCTTGTTAATGGTACTTATACTATATATGCCTGGGTTCCTAACTCAGATTATGAGTCTATTTACATTCCGAATGCTTTTACTGTAGATAATAATGTTGTTAGTTATGACCTGTATTTTATTGCTCCTGATGGTCCTGAAGCTCCAACTATTGTTTTACTAGAAGATGTTCCAAATGATCAAGGTGGGCAATTAGAACTGGCTTGGACGCCTGGTGAGCCTAGAGAGTATGAGATATTCCCTCAGTATAGCGTATGGCGTATGGATGGCGAATGGAATCTTGTTGCAACAGTCCCTTATCATGGTTTTGATCTTTATAATATGGTTGTACCAACGCTAGGAGATTCTACTTCCGATGGCATTTTTGAAAGTATGTTTATGGTAACAGCGCATACATTAGACCAGAATACTTTCTTTGACTCTAACCCCTTAACAGGCTACTCAATTGATAATATTTTTCCTGCGATCCCTCAACAGCTTATGGCAAGTGTGGAGGGAGAAATTGTAGAATTAAACTGGGATATATCATCTGATGAAGATTTCAGTTATTACAATGTCTACAGGCAAGATCAATCCTCACTAGAGGCTGCTACTATTTTTGAGACAGAAAATAATAATTATTCTGATAATATTGATATAGATGGAGACTATCAATATTGGGTAACAGCAGTAGATGTTAATGGCAATGAGAGTGATCCTTCTGAACCAGCTATGGTGACCTTAGGAGTTCAAGAAGATCTGATGCCAATGGAGTTTGCATTAATGCAGAACTATCCAAACCCGTTTAATCCTAGTACTCAGATCATGTATTCATTACCTAAAACAAGCTTAGTTAAAATTGTTATTTATGATATGTTAGGTTCAAAAGTTCGTACATTGTACAGCGGCGTTCAAGATGCTGGATATAAAAATGTTTTATGGAATGCTACAAATGAAACTGGAGATCCAGTGTCAGCTGGGATGTACATTTATACAATTGAGGCAGGAAGCTTTTTTGCATCGAAGAAAATGATATTACTTAAGTAGAATTAATTCTTTAATTCATCATATTCTCGATCATAATAATTTATTATTTTTCAATGTAAATTATTTTAAGATATCTTTGTGTTTAATTTTAAAAAACATACTACCATATATATTATTGGTGCTTTTTTCGCATCATGTTCGATAGAGCCTGATCTTGATAAGCTCCCAATAATTCAGCCATCACTAGGTTTCTCAGTTTATCAAGAATCTATTACATTAAATGATGTTGATATACTTACTGGGGATTCGAGCATTACTAAAGAATCATACGGAAATAATGATTCAATATTCGTTTTTAGCAAAGTTGTAAATATCGATAAGCAAGAGGTAGGGGATAAACTTTCAATAGATGACATAAATAAACAGTTTTCCCAAAGCGTTGACAATGTCACAATTGAAGATACTGAAGTAGAAGAAAAAATAGGGTTTGATCCCGTAGGTATTGATCCAATTGAAAATAAAGTTAGTTCAGAGGTTGGTATAATCTCTCTTGATAATATTGATCCTCAAGCAACAGAACCTTACTTGTTCTCTTCTATTTATCCAAGTGTTTCAGATATTCCAAATGGTAATACAGTTAACATTCCATCTTTTGACCTTGAGCCTGTAACAAATGATTTTAGTTTTTCAGATTTTTCGGCAGCTATTTTCAGCGATGGTTCATTATCACTCACTATCATAAATAACCTTGTAATACCTCTAGGGGATGTAGATGTACAATTAAAAAATGCGGATGGATCAGATATTGTTGGTGGTTCGACAACGATAGTAGGGCCAATAAATAGCGGCGAACAGCAATCAGCTTTATTAGATCTATCTAACGTTACTTTACCTGGTGATATCATTGTTGAGGTTACTGGTAGCAGCCCAGGTCAAAATAATGTATTGATAGATGATGATGCTAAAAATTCTTCTTTTTCTGTTGAAATAACAGGGAGTGGACTTGAGGTAACTTCAGCAACAGCTAAGATACCTGCCCAGACAATTTCAGAAGTTGGGACTATTGATTTAGCATCCGATTCTAACAAGGTTGTTCTTGCAACTATTGCTGCAGGAAAACTTGTCATAGACATCGATAACTATATGGCTATTACAAGTGAAATGAATCTTTCTATACCATCTCTCAAAACTCCAGATGGTTCTAATTTTCAAACCAGTATAAATGTAGGGGCTAATTCCTCTAACCTGGTTAGTGAGACCAATATATCTGGATATGCGTTATCTATGTCAATTGATGAACAATCTGTAGACTATAGTTATGATGTTACAACTGAGGATTCTGGTGAAGATCTCATTATTATTTCATCTACAGATAGTATCATTGTAAAAATAATTTTAGAAGGCCCAGTAGAAGGGCAGCAACTATCCTTCTCCGACTTTGAGGGCAAGGTAACTCCGCAGGACCTTGGTTTTGATGGGCAGATGAATATTGAAAGTGATTCTGATATTTTAGAAGCTAATCTTAATAGTGGCAGTTTAATCCTCAATATTAATAATGGCATCAATACAAGCTCCAATGGCTCCCCAGAAGCTATCATTACCATTGATGAAATTGTTAATGTTGAAACTAGTCAACCTCTGGTCATAGAGACAGGTCCTATGTTTGGAGAGCTTGCTCCTATCGAAATTGATCTAAGTGGATATAAAATACAAATGCCTCAAAATGATCAATCTCTGAATTATTCAGCTGATGTTACAACGGCGTATGAAGTAGGAACATATAGTTTGTTAGATTCTATTATCATTGATATCATTGTTTCTGACCTTGGTTTCTCCACCGTTAGAGGATTTTTCTCTCAGGATGCAATGTCTGATTCAAATTCTATATCTTTAGATGACTCAACGATTGTACATAGTGCAGTCTTAAAATCTGGAGACCTTTCTTTAACAATAGATAACAGTATAGGCGTTGTTGCAGATGTATTTTTTCAGATAAACGAATTTTATAAAAATTCTGTATCATTAGATACTTCATTTACCATTAGTCCAGGAGTCTCAGATGTTGAGATTGATCTTAGTGGGTATAATCTTATTTTGCCATCGGATGTCGATACTCAAAAGGTTAATTATATATCAAATATTTCATTGCCATCAGATCAAGAAATGACACTTTCTTTAAGTGATTCAATCGCTATTTCAGTTAACATGACTAATATGGCATTTCAATCTGTTACTGGTCAAATAAATCCTGTTACTGTAGAGATCGACCCAGTTGAACAATCTATTGACGCATTACCTGAAGAGTTAGATGGGTTTGATTTTGAGGATGTTGAGATGGTGCTTGATTTCACTTCTAGCATAGATCTTCCAGTTTATCTTGATTTGATCATTACAGCATATAATGACACGAATGGTGATTCAATTATAAAAAATGTTACTCAGAATATTCATGCTAACCCTAGTGTCCAAATCCCTGATGCCTCATCTTTAATTAATATAAGACCTGATCGTATCATTGCGCGTGGTTCAGCTCAAGTTGGTGATTTAGATTCAGTCGGAACAGTAGCAAGTGATGATTCCCTTTCAGGTGTGATGAATGTAAGAGCGCCTTTAATGTTTATTGTGGATGCTGATGCTGTTATTAGCCCAGATCCTGTTGAGTTAGTAGAGCAAGGAGATAGTCTTGGAATTCCTGATGATATAATAGATGCAGCTCTCATTTTAAAAATTGATAACCAATGGGAATTTGGAGCAAGCGTAGCTGTTATATTAGGGCCTGATTCATTGTCTATTGAAAACGGGGAAGTAGATACCTTATTATCTGGTTTTTCTTTTAATCCTGACGCTTCTGTAGTTGATACAATGTATCTAGATCAAGATAAGTTTCAGCTTTTAAAAAGGTCTCCTAGCTGGATTCAACCTCAGGTTAGCGTTATATCTGAAAGTGGTGCCCCAGTCAAGTTTTTAAGTACAGACACTCTTACAATAACAATTGATGGCATATCGTCATCGATTGATCTATCAAGTTTAGCTAGTAGTGATTAACATGAAAAAAGTAGTCATAATATTATCGATTATTTCTTTTTTAATTGGGCAAACGAATCCCATTGATATAGCAACTACTGGTGCGAACAAGTTAAGAATGCATGGGCAGTTAAATATTTTTCAGAATCCTGCAACATTGGGTCATTCGTTAGGCCAAATAAAAATAGACTCATCGTACACTGAAGATTCTTTAAATGATTTTAATGAAAATTTAGAAAAGGCAGAAGATCTTGAAGATGCAGTTGAGGATAGTGTAGATAATGAATTCTCTGAGTTCGATGATAATCAAAGCGATCTTACTGATACTTTATCTTTAAAAATAGAAGAAGTTACTGCTTATTCAGATTCTATAATTGCTGATTCAGTTCAGAGTAAATCTAGTTTCAGCATGAACCTTTTTAGTGTATCACTTGGATTAGGAAGTGGGTCGATCACTCCAGATTGGATCAATAATCAATTATTTGGAGGCAGAGACCTTAGAAATGCAGATCAAAGAAAATCTTTTTTAAAAGGCATATCAAAAGATATTAATGTCCAGGTTCCACTTTATTCTAGTCTGCCATTGATCAATTTTAGTTTTGGCTCAAACATTATTAGTTTAGGACAAGTAGTAAGTTACACTTCTGTAAATATTCCAAAAGATCTAGCACAGGTTCCATTTGTTGGGTTAGAAAAAGATGAAGAGTTAAATATTAACTCTTTGAGTATAGAGCACATTTCATATCTACCAGTATCGTACTCTAAGGGTTTTGCACTTAAGCCAGGTTTAATTCCTTTTGGAAATAAAAGTTATGCTGGCGTAAGAGCAAGTCTTCTTATTGGATTAACAGAGGTACATACCAAGAAAGTTGAAGGAATTGTTAAGGGTACTGAGACAAATACGATAATGGATGCTGATATAGAAATTGGCTCCTCATTGCCAGTTTCAATCGATGATTCCATGCCAGCAGGATCTATTCCCATTGGCCTTGGAATTGACCTTGGTGTAATAACTGAAATAGATGAAAAACTATCTATTGGCTTGAGCTTAGATAATTTATTGGCCTCATTTAATTGGGATGGTGCAACTATTTACTCTGCTAGAGCCCAAGGCGAAATAGAGCCTGATGAAATTACTGAGGCAGATTCCTTATCTGATTTATTATCTCAGTCTGAGTTAAAAGAAAGTTCGAGCTATAAAACTAGTTTGCCTACTTCAATGAATTTAAGTGGTACGTATAAAGCAGATGATTGGGTTACGTTGGATGCAAACATTAGGATTGACATTACAGATAGTTATTGGGGTAGTAATAAACCCCTTTTTTCAATTAGCTCAGAATTTTTTCCATCTACCAAAGCACCAATTTACTTAGGGATGTCTTTTGGAGGAGAAAATAGTTTTGTTTGGGGCACTGGAATTAGTTTAAAAATGGGTTCAGTTATCTTTGATGTCAGTGGCGGCCAAATGGGTGGTTTATTTAATGATGCTACTGGAATGCAATTTGGATTTGGATTAAGAATCCAAAAGTAAAAATTTATTTTGGGGCGTAAGCCTTAGCCCACTTTGATTCAGGAGCAATCGCAATAAGTTCTTTTTCTTTTGCTCTTGCAGTTGTTTCATCACCAAGCTTACGATAGATCTGAATCATGTAATGTCTAACTTCGGGAATCTTAGCATGGTTTTTATCTTTCTTTTCTAATCTACTAAGCGTTTTCATGAGCTTTCCCAAAGCCGATTGAAGCTCCATTTTATTAGGACCTTTCATAGACTTTCTGTAGTAAAGATGGTGTAGAGCTTCATCCTCAGCTTCAGCACCACGAACACCAGCCACTGTTACAACTTGTTCAACTTCGCCCTCTACTTCATTGATCTCTTCAATCTCTTCCCAGACGGTAGTATCCCATAGATCATCTAAATTGACGTCTTCATCCTCATCTTGTGCGAGGAGAAATGAAAAGAAGACAATAGGTAATATATAATAGAACTTTTTCATGTTTTCAATATTACGACATTAGGCATTATTAATCAAATTTTTTGTATTTGGAAGGTTTTTCACCCATACTTTCTATGAAACTTACTTGACCAACTAATTCGGGACTTTTTAGCTTAACTTCTTCAAAAATTTCAAATGCCTTTTCATAGTTTCTTATACGATATAAAGCTACTGCAAGATTGATTTTATATTCTCCATTATCAGGATCTTTCTCAATTGCTTTTTTGAAATAATCAACCGCCATCGCATTATTTCCTATTTGTGCAAAGGTTATTCCAACTGCATTATCACTCTTTGCTCTTCTCGCTCTATAGGATGCACGTTGTACTGCTTCAGGTTCTAATTTTGGAGCTGATTCTTTTAGCTCATTTAATCCTTTGGAAGATTCTGCATCTAGATCGGCTTCAAGATCAGCAGATAAGCTTATTGTATTTGAACTAGCAATAGGGCCTACTGAGGCTTTTGCAGCACCTAATATATCCTCTAGCTTACCAGAAAATGAAGGAGCTATTTTTACCACATCATCATATGTTTGTTTTGCTAGTCCTTTATTGCCAAGCATGAATTGCGAAATAGCAATATTTAACATAAATCCTGGGTGGTTAGCTTGCTGTTCAAGGGCTTTATTATAAAACTCAATAGACTTTTCGTATTCTTCTTGTTTTGTATAACAAACACCTAACGTATTTAATGCATCAGGAAAATTTGGTGTTATGCTCATTGCTGTATTGAGATTGTCAATAGCACTTTGATATCTTCCAAATTCCATATATAAAACAGCAACATCATAATAATCATCTGCAGTTTCTAATTTCCCCTCGATCCCTTTTGCAACTACTTGATCGAGCCATTTTATATATTGTCTAATGTCTTCTTCCAAGAGTTCACTGACACCAGTAGGGTCTGGGATGTATACCTCTTCTGGTGTAATTGAACCTGGTAGATACTTCGCCATTGCTTTGGTCATACTTATTTCGTTTACAAATTGGTCTGCTTTCATTTGGTTATATTTTAGAGCGCCTTGCTTCCAAGCACTAAAAAACGGCTTGCCAACTAGTGTGGCTTCAACTGGTATCCAAACTTTGCCATCTAAAACTGCAACTTCATTTCTATCTAAAAATAATCTATCTACATCATCTGGGTCTACACCACTGTCAAACATTAAAAATACATGGCCCTCGCCAGGTTTAAATACGTCCAACCACATGGTCTCAATTCCAATATTATTTAAAAGAGTGCCATATAAGGTAGCTAGGTCATCGCAGTCCCCAATTTTATCATCTAATAGCTCCCATGGGTATTTTACAGTATCAAATGCTGATTTATCATCAGAGATTTGTAAAAATGGTGTAGAAGGATCGACATTATATACTAAACCAAATGAGCCGAGAGCATCATATAGTATGATAGCTCTTCCTAAATTAGTTTTTCCAAAATATTTTTTTAATACTTCAGAATAAGCTTGGATGTTAGTTCTTGCAAATTTATCTACAACTACATCTTGGGTAGTGAAATAAGAAGCGATCATTTCAGGGTCACTCCATGTCAATTTTCCTTTTCCTAGCACATAGGAAGATTCTAATTTTTTCTGAGCAAGTTTTTCTTCTCCATCTTGCTTGTAAGCAACCTTTATATCAGGTTGAACCAAATTGTCGAATGAAGCTTTTGCTGATGTTAAAACATCAGATGAAAATGAGACTCCTAAATTATATGTTTCATCTGACTTAGGAGGTAGTGTAATTGATTCTGTATGTGGATTTTCCATCATAGTTGGTATATAAAAGGAAACATCTACAGGGAGCTCTGAATCAGATATGTTTTTAATGTTCGCTTTTACAAATGGACTCCCTTCATAATATCTATGAAGAGATCTAAAGATTGGGTTATGATTTATGGATGCTGAGTTAATACTTACTACCGCTGGGCTTAATTGCAGTGATAAAGAGTATCTATATGTCGGTTCAAGGTAGGGGTGAGATTCATATCCATATTCAAATACAAGACTTTTAAATTTCAAAGTAATACCAAAAGAAGGGATTCTGAGTTTTTCTTCTCCATTAAGGTCTTGTTGGAACCCGGCTCTAAAACCAATACGGTTTTTAATAAAGTATTCTCCACCAACATGAACCCTATCATCATCTAAGTCCATCGCCATTGTTAGACCATCTATTGGAAAGTAGGCTATTCCTAGTTTAAACGCTTGTCCAAGTAGTTTTTCGTCAACTTTGTTTTGCTTGTAAGTTACGTTTGTTCCTCCAAGGTCATAGACTCCCAAGCCAAAACGAATTTTTTTGTGTGGAGATATTAATAAACCTAGGTCGTACCCAATGCCTGTAGATTTTCCATAGGATGTCCCATCAAGACCCATATCTCTAGATAAATATTTGAAAGTCCCTCCTATGGAAACTAGTTTAAATGGTTGGTATCCGATTGAAAAATTGAGTTTGTTTTCGCTATAGCTTAGTTCTTGATCATCAAATCCAATATTGGCCCAGTCAAAACCAATTGCAATACGATCACCAAAAGGCCATACAATTCCTGTATATGAATGTGTAATATCCATTGCGTAAAGATCTGCATAGCTAGAGGTAAACTCTTTTCTTCGCAATCGAGGTAGTCCAGCTGGATTCCAAGTAATTGTATTTCCATCATCAGCTACAGCTATGAAAGCACCGCCCATACCTAGTGGTCTAGTTCCAACAAAAAGTTGATCCTGTGAAATAAGAAAAGAGCTAACAATCAATATATATAGAATTAATTTTTTCATCGGTTTAGAACTCCTACTGTAGTTCTAAGTATCGATTCAGAAGACTCAAGTGTTACAATATATAATCCACTCGGTACAATGCTCCCGTCAAAATCTTTTCCATCCCATACGATTACATTTTTACCTGGCCCCAAGGACTTTTCTGGTATTATTGTTCTTTTAATTTTTCCTGCAAGGTTAAATATTCTTGCAGTAACATTATCTGAACTAGATAAATCAAATAAAATATTTGTATGAGGAAATTCAAAAACAGAACCAGCTGGAGAAAAAATTCTAGGTTGGCACGTAATTATATCAGCATTGACTGAGTCTACTTGGAACAAGCTATCCGATTTAAATGCAGCATATATGCCTAATTCTGATAATTCAGATTGTAAATATGGAATGTTATTTATTGTAATAATTGTCCCACCAAGTGGATCAATGTCTCCTGTTGTATTATTTACTTTGCCAATATGAAGGTGCTGATCTTTTAAGTCATCTGCTACAAAACTATCGGGAATAGCAATCCGTAGTACGGTTGGTTTTTGTAGATTTATTTCATAAGGAGATATTGCATAAAAATCAGATATAGAATTTGTGTCTAATGAAATGAGATTAGCTATAGGATCAATTGAAACTGATATATCCTCATTAACAGCATTTTGTGGAAATAAAATTGAGACCTTACCATCAGAGCTTATTACACTTCCTCCTGCTTGGGATATAATTTTTTCTGGTGTTTTAAAAAATATTTCACTTTTCATAATATTTCCGCGCAAATCTTGTGCGCTTGAAATATTTAGCTTTATTGCTTTTCCTACATATTCATCAGGAAGGCTTAATAACCCAGTCCACACTGTAGCGCTAAAACTTTGTTTTTCTACGAGAAGAGTATCGTTAATATTATCTCCATCAATATCGTTCATATCCGGATGCATAGCATAGATGACTGGCTCAGCATTCAAAGAGTTATTCATTTCAAATTCTTCTTTGAAATTCACAATGATAATTATTTGGCCACCCACTCCATAGTTTACTTGTATTTCATCCACAGTAGGTGGAGTTTGATCAATGTAAAAATAATCCCAATCAGACCAATCTGAGAATGATAAGCTATGGTCAACTGATCTAACTCGCCATTGGTATCTACCTTCAGGCAGGCTATTAATAATATGAGAACTCCCAGATCTTAGCCCCATCTTACCAGTACCATAATTACCTGAAATGATAGAATGTACATTCCCAGATAGGTTATAATTTTGATCCTCTCCCATTTGCAAATGGTATTTCAGTGCTTCATCAGAAGTTTTTCCCTGCTCGGTACTATTGTTAGCATCAATTCCTCCTTGCCAACTAATTTGGACAGAATCAATATTTACATTGCTCATTAGCATAATAGGTTTTGTCGGCGGGGTATTAGAATTTGTAAAACCTTCTAGGTTTTCATAGACTCTTGTGATCAACTCTTTTTCTGCCGTCTCTCCAGTAACTAGAAGATCGAGGTCTCCATCGTTATCATAATCACCCCACTGAGTAGATGATAGCCCGACACTATCAATCATGTACAAGGATGAATCATAAATAAATACACCTTGATCATTTTGTTGGTAAATATTAGTAATAGGGTTAGTGTATTCTTCTAATCCTTGATCAGTTGTTGATGTCGCTGTATAACCGCTAGTAACAAGATCTAAATCTCCATCATTATCATAATCACCCCAATCTAAACTAGCATATGTTGCACCTTGTAGTGTTTGATGTAAACTAAATTCGTTTATTGAGTTATTGCCATATTCATTGGTATAAATATTGGTGTGCATTTCAGTTCCATTAAGATGAGCAACGGCGACATCATCAAACCCATCATTGTTATGATCTCCAACAGAAATTGCATGAAGTGTTGAAGGAATTTCAAATGGCTCATCTGAAGACTTTATTAGTTTCCCCATTCCATCATTTATATACATATGAGAAACGCCATTTAATTCTAATCTTCCAAGTGTTAGAAGGTCTGTATAGTTATCTCCATTAATATCTATCCATGTTAAAGCACAAGGAAAGAGCGGGATTAAATCAGTTTGAATAGTATCTCTTTTTAGTATCCCATTGTTATTTTTAAAAATAGTTAAATAATTAGTATTGTCGAAAATACTTATTCCTCCACTTACTAAGTCTAGGTCACCATCATTATCATAATCCGCCCAATCATGATTGTACTGGCCACCCCAGTATCCATCTGTTACTGATAACTGGTTTTCATCATCATCTAATATGTAAGTACCATCTTCCCATTTATATAATAAAAGAGCCGTAAAAGTTGAAAAATTCAAAGTAGCCAACCCTGACATGGATATATCTAAGAAACCATCATTATTATAATCAACAAAGCTTAAGTGGCCACCATAAACATTTGCCATTCGAGGTTGCAAGTTATTTACATTTAATATTCCATTCTCGTTAAGGAAAATTTGTGTTTTACTTGATCCAGTGTAGAGGTTCCCTGTAATAGCTAGGTCAAGCAAATTATCATTATTAATATCACTCCATCTTGATATCCCATATGAGTATCCTGGAATTGATTGGAAGGATTTCACTAGCCTTGGAATAAATAATTCTTTTTCATTTGACCATTCAGAAACCACACCTGACGGGTCAATTGATTGAACTTTCCAAATATAATTCCCCCAAGGAATGCCGGTAAATTCTCTAATTAATTTTGTGCCAGTATTAGAATTATTATATGAGGTCGCACTTGAAATAAGAGCTCTAGAATCATCTTCTGTTATAGATCTTGAGATAGAAAGATTATATCTTAAAGATTGATCTGATCCAATGTCATCTTGGCCATCTCCCCAATTAAATATAACTCGATTGCTAATTGCAAATGATTCAAGGACGGTTGGCGGTGTGGGCTTTATATTATTATTTTCAAATTTATTTAAGAAAACTGATACAAAAGAGCTATCATTGTTTCCAATCTCAAATGAACCAGATGCAACAATGTCGGGTTTTAGATCTTGGTCAATATCAACAAATGATAATGTTCTTGCACCATCAATTGTTTGAAGTTCTGAGAAGCCAAGGTTGCCATCACCATCATTTAAAAATATTTTACCCTCTAGCGCCCAAACACTATCTCTTGGGTTTAATTGGAGAACGGTAGTATCAGCTGCTAATACGTCACCTTGCTCACTTATTTCCAGCGTATCAATAATATAAAAATTATCATAATTAATGGTATGCTCAACAGCTCCGCTAATTGCAATATCCTTAAAGCCATCCATGTTGACATCAATTGCTTTTATCGAACCAAAAATTGTACCAAAATTTATTTGTTGGCTCGCTAATCTAAAATTACCAGTAGGTTCATTTATATAAATGAGTGTTTTTAACGTTGAATCTATTGGACTATAACCAGAAATAATTAGGTCAGAATCCGCATCATTATCCAAGTCAGAAAAACAAATTGATGTTCCTTTAAGAGGCTCAATTTCTTGGTTCGTATCTTCTCCTAAACGACCTACTGGATCATTTAAGTATAATTTTGTAACTCCAGATTCTACGGTTATTTGCTGTCCACTAGTAAGAAGGTCGAGGTCACCATCTAGATCAACATCGTCCCAAGCAATATCTCCATTTCTTAGGTCCGGCATCACAACAGAATTATCAAATTCCCATGCAACATTACCATTAAAGTCTGATTGATTTAATAGTAATTTATTTGTGATTGTACCCCTACTATTTTTTAGCCCCATCCAAAAAATATCAAGGTCACCATCTAAATCAACATCACCCCATCTTAGAGCGCTTTCACCTAAATTTTCAATGAAGTCACTGTCTAGATAATTATTTGTAGAAAGCGAGCCCCCAAGGTTTTTTGTCATAAACATAAATTCTGCACCGTGAGCAAGTACATCTATTAGTCCATCTTTATCATAATCTCCTAGTGCAAGTTTTCCATCTCCGCCAATATATCTTGAAGAATGATTACTTGGAATATATGTGAAATATCCATTCAAAATATCCATCTGAATAGTATCTATTTCACCAGAACTTGAAACACTATACGTATTTAAAAAGAGACGCTCTTGATTTCCAATTTTATTATAGCCATATAGAATTATATCATTGATTCCATCGTTATTAAGGTCGGCAACTCCAATATCTGAAGCTATAATATTTTGAAGTACAGTACTGCGCTGTTCATCTAGTTCAAAACTATTTTGCCCAAATGTGCTATGGTAAAAAAGAAATGTTAAGATGATTATCTTAAACAAAAAGTTAATCATTAGGGTCATTTAATTATTTAGATGTTTGGGTCCAAACACCGTCCCAATCATCACCAGGAGGGTTTGATTTAAAATTTTGACAGCGAGGTATATAAACTCTGCTTGGGTTTGTTTTTCTTCCAGGGAACATCTCCTCAAGCTCATCAGCCGCTTGAAACGCCTCAATCGCTTTATCCCAGTCTTGTTTAAAATAATATTCTAAACCTTCATGGAAAATGGGGAGTATCTTTTTATAAATTTCAGGTTCTTGGTCTTTTTCAGAAATGAGCTCAAAAACCTTGACAGGCTCGGTTTTACCCATAACTCGAACAAAATCAAGCGCTCTTACAACGATTTGATCTTTAACTGCTTCATATGTACTATCAGCTATTTGAATATATACACCATACTGCTTTGCTGAACTTTCTAGCCTTGCTGCAAGATTTACTGTATCACCCATCATTGTGTAGTTCATTCTAGATTCAGAGCCCATATTACCAGTTACCATTTTACCAGTGTTAATGCCAATTCTATTTTGCATGTTATGTACTATTTCAGGCCATCTATCGCCCTCCTGCTGCCATTGACCTCTAAGAACAGCTAACCTCTCCTGCATTTTTATTGCTGTTCTGCATGCCATTAGCTCATGGTTTTTTAAGTCTAATGGAGCTCCATAAAATGCTACAATTGCATCACCAATGTATTTATCTAGTGTACCATTATTTTCCATGAGTATATCCGTCATTTCTGTTAGATAATCATTTAAAAGGCTGACTAGATCGCTAGCTGTTAATTTTTCTGAGAACGCTGAGAAACTTTGAATATCTGTAAAAAAAGCAGTGTGGTAACCCTCTTCACCGCCAAGTTCCGGTTCTTTACCACTCTCGTACATTTCATCAATGAGCTCAGGAGAAATATAAGTACCAAAAGACGATTTAAGGAATTGTTTATTCTTTTCTTCTTGAATGTAGTTGTACACAGTTATGCCTAAGTACCCTAAACCTATAGTTGCGATGGGAGCGAATAGATCTAGCCAAAAATAATAATTAGTAAAAGCCCAAAAAGCAGTAAAGATATATACTAATATAAGTGCACCAACGGCAGCACCGCCAATTGCGGGGCTAAGTCTTTGAATTCCAAATGCTAATAATAGTGCTAAAGCTAAAAGAATGAATGAGACTACAGCTTTAGATGTCCTCGTTATAAAAATATCAGATAAAATTGTATTTAAAGCATTAGCGTGGAGGCCCACCATTGGATAACTACCATTAAATGGTTGTGAACCTAAATCAGATGTGCCTGGAGCGGTTAAACCATAAAGTAGTTTTTTCTTTTGAAACTCAAATGGAACAATCCTTCGAGCTGTATTTTTTTTAACATTTCCAACAACAATTCGGTCTTTATTTTGCCAGAAAAATAATGGTCTTTGCTCATCAACAATATTGTGTTTATTTAGATTTTGAACGATTAAAAATGTTCTCTCAAGTTGTGAAATTTCAACTAAAGACCTTTTTAATATTTTTATATAGCCTTCATCTTTAGATGTTTTTAATGAAGATCTAACATCTTCCTTAAGCTTATTAAAACTACTTATGCTATAATCTTTTATAGGGGCTTCAAAGGCAAGTTTTTTATTAGTTAAAAAATCATCAAGGCTAAGACTAGGGTTAACTAGTAAATCCCTGGCAATAATGTTGGCATTCTTTATTTCATTGTACATTTTAATTTGAGGATACTTAGCTTTTCTTTTTATACTTGTAAAAAACTGTTCCCCAGTATTTAGGCCATTGGTTTTAGAAATGTATGACTCCATTTGTGTTGCCATGCCTAGTTGTCTAATCGTTTTTATCACATCTTTTTTGCTTGCAAATTTTTCTTCAAACGAAGCTTTCATTAGAGCTTTTAAGTTTTTTGCACCTTGTAAACTTGGATCAGAGTAAGCTAGTTTTTTTACCTCGGCTAATACATAATTATCATACTCACTTTCTCTGAATTTTTTTAGAACCCAATAAGGGTAGTGTATGAAATCAAAATTACCATCCGAATCTTCCCATTGCCCAGCCCAGTTGACCTGCATAAGGCCTCTTTTATCTATTGGTATTTCTATAACTGATCTACCATATTCATCTGCAGAGGGGAGAGGGATAGATAAATATTTTCCCGGTATTATTTCAACATCATTAAAACTTACTCCGTAGTGGTCAAGTGCTAATGCCAAACCTGCATTTGGAAAAAGCTTGTCTTCATATTTTCCAACTAGAGGATATCTTCTACTAATGCCATCTGGTTCGGATATAGTTTGAAAAAAGTATGTACCTTTGCTTGATTTGATTAATTCGTCAACTGGAGGATCAATATCATAAAAGTCATTAATGGTCTCAAATTCAGAAGGGTCAATTTTTCTAAAAAATTTGCCGTCTTCAAGAAGTTGTAATCTAACGTCTTTTTCTTCGGTTCTTTTTCTGACTGCCATTTTTTTCGCTGGCTGAGGGAAAAATGTATATCCAAAATATATATTCCCTGCTTCTTCTGCAGCCTTTGCCAAATCAATATCAGGATCTGGGAAAAGGTTTTCAATCTCTTTAATTGTTAATACGCTATCATTAATTGTTGAGACATTATCATATTCAAGCTTGCGCTCTTGTCGTTCGATAAAAAAGATATCAAATGCCAAGGCGTCCATTCCATGCTCTTTTGCAGCCATAACAGAAGGTATGTGTTTTTCCCTGCTCCATGGCCATCTGCCAATTTGTTGCAGACTTTTTGCATCCATATCGAGGGTGGCAATGTCTTGTCTAGTCTCAATTCTTCCACGATTTAAAAATCTCATATCTAAGAGTTTGTTTTCTACTCCATCATAAAGCTCAAACCAAGTCAGAATAATAAAAACAACTGCGACTCCAAAAGAAATAAGTATATATGGATAATCTTTTTGCATGGCTATTTTAATTAATCATATACAGTAGGAGTAATAAACATTAATAGTTCTCTTTGTTCTTTTTGAACTGAGGTGGTTTTGAAAAAATAACCTACAACAGGTATAGCACTAAGTATTGGTACGTATTTTTTATTTCTTATGATGTTATCGGCAATTAGGCCACCAATGATCACGGTTTCTCCATTATAAACAGAAACTTGTGTGGTAACTGTTCTTTTGGTAGACCTAGGCTTATCTGTTGATATTTCTGCCGCAGATAAAAGAGCCTCTACTGTAGCATCGACTAATAATGTTATAATATTATTTTCATTAATTCTAGGAGTAACTTGTAGTTTAATTCCAATATCCTTTTCTTGGACAGTATTTGCAGCTCCATACAGTCCCAGTCCAGGTATGCCAGTCGCCGCATTACCTTGTGCGTTTGTGTTTGCATTATTACCGCCTGAGTTTAATCCCTCGATGTATACTGTTGTTGATACTTCAGTTGTAGCTTGATGATTATCGAGAGTAGTTACTTGAGGGCTGGATAATAGTTTACTTCTTCCTCTAGCTTGCATGACCTTTAGTGCTGAAGTTAATTGTGAGGGGTTAAGTGTTGCTATTGTGACATTATTTAAATTTATAGGGAAATTAACAGTGTCATTTGGACTGCCACCTAGTTGCACTGGACTATTTGTCCAATCAACACCGTACGATTTAGACGTGTCAAGTTGAGTTTCAATGAATTTAACAGCAATATTTATATTTTTTATTGGCTTATCCAGTTGTTTTACCATACTAAGTACTCGAGGTATGTTTTCTTGAACATCTGAAACAATAGCCATATTTGGAGGCCCTGTTTGTCCTGCCATAGAGGCTACTGGCAAGAATGATTGGACAGAACCTCGAGTTGTTAAAATAGTAGATAGTGGAGCTTGCAGATCATTTGAATTAATGTATTTTAATCTAATTACAACAGACTCAAGTTCACCAATTAGTTGAGTGTCTAAGTCTTTTACAATAATGATATTATCCTGAACAAAATAACTATAGTTATTTGGTTTTAAGATTGCATCTAATGCTGCTTTTACAGTGACGTTTTCCAGGTTTGCGGTAATTGTATCTTCAATATTAGGGCTAATTACAATATTAAGGCCTGTAAGCTCTCCAATCATCGTCAAGACATTTCGAATGTCAGACTCTTTTAAATTAATGGACATTTTATCCATTAGTTTATATCGCTCACTTTCCTGATCGCTTTGAGTTATTTTAGAGTATGCAGGATCACTCCACTGAGACATAAGCATTGCTTGGAATAAAATAAGAACTAGTATAAAATGTTTTTTACTCATTTAGTTTCCAACATTTCTTGTAACCGTTGTGCTACCGTTTCTGAAAGTAATTTGATCATTTTCAATTCGGTCAATAAGGATATCGCTATTTAAGTATTCACCTTGCCTGAATCTTCTATTATCAATTAATACAATTTTTTCATTATTGAACTCTGCCACAATTTCTACATTGTATCTCTCTAAGTTCTTTAATAGAATGGATTTTTCTATATCTTTTTCTTCTTCAGAAGTAATAGAAGCTCCATCTATATCAGCTTCACTAGATGTAGCAACAGCATTAAATGGGTTTCTCTGCCAACCAACTAACTGAGATGATAAGGATGATCTTTTTCGGGAACTAACTGGAGAAATAGAATTATTTAATTTTGGAGTATTATTAGTTTGAGTAGAATTTTGAGAGACCACTTTTTTAGGCCTTTGAATTTTAGGCTTTCTTGCTGGCTTTGAACTACTGGAATCGGAGGACTTACTAAATTGATCAAAAATCATGATTGCCAATGAAATTCCTAATCCAATTAAAAGATTTCTAAGTCTAGGGGTCATGTCGACCATTAATTTAAACTAAAACAATGTTTAACTAACGGAAAATATTTATAAAACTTGCATAAAAAAATGGTTATAATTTTAACTATTTACAGATTATTCAAACTTTTTTGTAAAAGTGAAATAGCAAGATTTTCATCGATTTCCTTACCATTATTTTCTTTAATGTAATTAATGATTTTTACTATATCAATTAAACTTGAAGCGCCAGTAGCTTTAATGGCGTTTGTTATAATATCTTCATCAGACATTTGATAAGAACCGTTTACTGGTTTTGCAGTATTTTCACTATTTGGGGTGGTGCTGGCAAAACCTTGATTGCTTTGCATAACAGCGGTGCTAGTAGAACTATTTTTTGTGTATATGTAAGAAATAAAAGAAATTTTTTGTTCCCCTTCTAAATATGGGTTCTGTGATATTTGAATATTGCTTATGGTTAGGTAATAATTTGAATAAGCTAATTGGTCTAAAAAATTACCAAAATCGATGAAACTCCCTCTAAGTTCTACATCGATAGGATACTTCTCTACTAGAATGGTTTCTTGAGTTTCAGGGTTGAGTATTTGTTTTTCATCAAGAGGAGCAAGAGAGGGATTAAAGTTATCCACTGCTAGTTTATTTTTTTCTAACAAACTAAAAAGCATTTTTGTAACATTATCAAATTGTGCATCTGTAGGGATTTTTTGGATCAGAGATGATAGATCGTCTTTCAATTCTTTCCATTCTTTTTCGATTGCAGGGAATTTTGTTTGTATCTGAGAGTATTTATTTTTTTCGTTTTTTAATTGATTATAGCTTGTATTCATTTTATCTAATGACTTATTCAGCTCACTAAAATACATAAAATACCACCCTCCGCATGAAAGCAAGACGAATGCTATGATACCAATGAAAAGATTTTTTTGTTTATCCATAGGTGTTAAATCTCACACTTTAATTCAAAGGTCATGTTATCAATGTCCATTCCACTAGTAGTTTTTTTATTTATTACATCAATTTTCTTAAACAGGCCTGAATTTTCTACCTGAGTAATAAAGTTAGAGAAGTATCTTTCTTTCAATGCTGGATTTGCTGTTATTGCCCCAGTAACTTTCGCAAAATCTTTTTCTTCGTCAACTATTGTAATAACTTTTTCGAGAGAATTCCCGACATGAATCCAATCTCCACGCTCCCAACCTCTTTGGAATGAGATCATATCCAATGTTATTTCTTTTGGGGTATTATAACTGAAAAACCTCATAATACTTATTGAAAGATTAGAAAGTTTTGATTCTTTTAATAAAACGTCTAGCTGGGCGATAATAGTATTTTTTTCTGAAGAAACTTTTTCATACTGGCTTTTTATTGGCGCAATACTTGTTGCTTGAGATTTCATGGCGTTTAACTTTGTTTTCATCTCATCATGATTAATGGTTGTCCAACCTGAGAGTGATATCATGCCTATGAAGATTGCCGCAGCTAATGGGATGCTAAATTTATTTCCTAGTCTAAATTTCTCTGAATCTTTGAAAACGTCAGGGAGGAGGCTAATAGATTTATCAAGATTTAAAGCAGCTCCTACAGCTGTAGTAAGCGCTGTTTTGGAAAATTCAATATTTTCTCTTTCCTCCTCATCAGGGAAGAAGGCAATATTTTTAAAGGGATCTAAAAAGTTAACATCAACGTCCAGTTGATTGTGCAGGTATTCATCCAAGAATAATACTTCTTCAGCGCAGCCGCTTAGGAAAATTTCAGAAATGTTATCTACAGGGAAAGATTGAGCCATGCTGTTTAGAGCCCGTTCTATTTCTTGATCCCAGCTTTCGATCACAGGGCGCATTGCATCGTCCTGAGGTTTTTTCTGTTTATTAGTAGAATTATCTTTTATGTCTGATTTTAAAATAGAAGGAGGGACTCTACAATAATCTCTTTTATCCCACTTTGCTTTTGAAGCAGTTGAACGATATTTCCATGCATCTGTAAGATTTTGGATACCAAGATCTAATGGCACGATTGCATCAGGGTAGCCTTGATTATAGCCTAGTATAAAACTTTCGATTTCTCCGACATGTAATATCAAAATAATATCATGTTTTTTGCCCGGATAATTCCATCGAAATGAATTAAGCACTGTTTGAGCAGCTGGTGGCCATAATCGTATATCCCATTTTTTCTCACCTAAAGTTTGTGCAGGAGAGTCCATGTAATCAGCATTTGCAACCCCAATAATATTTTTGCCTTGCTCCAGTTCAATTGAATCAAAAATAATATCATCTGAATTAAATGGTAAATTCTTTTTTGCATCATAATCTATTATCATTTTTCGTTCTTTTTTGTTTTCTGGAGGAACGATAACAGTCTTTAATAAACTAGATGTATTATTAATTGTAAAAGAAATGGGTGCTCCTGAATGAAGACTTTTGATAACCCCTCTAGGTATTTTAGATCCTTTTTTTTCCAGTTTTGAGGTTAATTGTTCATAAGCTTTACCAATGGCTACAGAAAAACCGGTTGGATTTCTTTTTGGGTCTAATTTTGCTTTGGTTGCTGAGAAAATATCGGACCCAATTAGTGATTTTATTCCGCCTTTATCTTGAATTAAAGCAGAATATATGTGACCTTGGTCCATTGCTATACCTAAAAGCAGTTTTTCTTTCTTAAAAGGGGGTGAAGAAATATTTGATGGATAGGTACCAATACTTCTTTTTAATCTTTTTTTCTTTCGTTGGTACCATTTACTTGATTCTTCTTC
>JAYPIC010000031.1:0-19838 GCA_038127595.1 bacterium
GACCACTTTTCACCCCTTCACGATATATGCCCTCTTCTTTAAGTCCATTATTACCCCAAAATACAGTTATTTTACCGGTGTATGGAATCTCATCATTTTCTTTAAAAATCACTCCGTTTATATCAACGATTGGTGGTTGAACTTTATATGATTGTGAAAGAATCAGGCTTAAAGAAAAAATTAAAAAAATTATATACTTAATCATTACATTTGAATTTTAAAGTTTTGGCAAGCAATATCAGTTCTATTTTATTATTATTTTTTGAGTTGATCAGTTAAATTTTTGAGTTCAGATAATTTCCCCCATTTATCACCATCACTCATAGCATAAATCATTTTACGAATGAATGACTTATACTCTTCGTCCTTGCCTTCACAAAGATCATTAATAATTTTATCTAACTGAGAATTTTTTGAGTCCATGAAGAATTCTATTACCAATAATTTTAATCTACAAACATTATCCTTCTATTAAAGATTATATTCATTTAGCTTAAAACCATATTTTATATCATATCAATACCATGTTTTTATTTATTATAATACTTATGAATCACAAAAGAGTAGTATTACATAAAATTAAATAGATTCATTATATAAGGAACATTCGTATTTAAATAATATTTAATTAAAAATTAAATGAAAACCAATTACAATAACAAAATACCGAACGATTTTTTTAATAATGTTTTAAAAATATCAACAAGTACAATTATCTCAGCATTGGTAGTTGCTATTACACTTCCAATAATTACTAAAATATTTTCTGCCTCCATACTTGGGAAATATCAATTACTTATATCTATAATCAATATTTTTGGAGTCATTTCCTGCTTTAAGTACGAAATGGCAATTGTAATTCCTGAAAAAGATGACATTGCTAGCAGAGTGCTAATATTATGCTTGCTGGCACTCTCATCATTTTGCCTAATATTATTGCTTATATTTTATTTTACTAGTGGTGTTTTACTTAAAGCACTCAACGCGGAAAATTTGAATGATACATTTTGGGTTATACCAATCGGAGTACTCTTCTTTGGACTGTTTGAAATTGTCAAATATAGTCTTCTAAGAAAAAAACTTTTTAATCATTTTTCAAAAGCTAGAGTATATCAAGTTCTATCTACTCAATCACTTATGATAATTTTTGGCCTAATAAAGCCTTCGTTTATATCATTATTTTTAGCATTCATTTCAGGTCATCTCGTTTCAACAATGGCATTTCTAAAAAAATCATTAATGAAAATAAAACCAAGTAAAAATATTCAAATTTTTAGAGTCGCTAAAAAATTCAAAAAATTTCCTTTTTTTAATACACCAATGGTTTTTGCAAATACATTATCAAACGAGCTTCCAGTTTTTTTCTTAGCGTCATATTTTTCATCCGAAACGTTAGGATATTTTTTGTTAGCAAATAGACTAATTGTTATTCCTATGAATTTAATAGGAACAGCGATAAATAAAGTTTACTTCCAAAAAGCCTCAGAGACTTTTAACAAGAACAAAAAAGATCTTTTTGAATTATATATTAATACAACAAAAAAATTGATTCTTTTAGGCATACCACCACTTTTCGTGTTTTATTTTTTATCTGATTTCATCGTTGATTTAATCTTTGGTGATAATTGGGTAGTTACAGGTCAAATGATGAAGATTATTTCAGTTACTGCTTTTTTTAAATTTATTACTTCACCAATTGGAACAAGTCTCACAATAATAAATAAACAAGACTTTGCATTCTATTTAACATTTCTATCTTTAGTGCTAAGATTTTTTATTATGCTAAATTTCCATAATTCAATTTCATCTTTGTTTTGGGCATTCAC
Organism: bacterium; assembly: GCA_038127595.1. Taxonomy (GTDB): domain Bacteria; phylum Fidelibacterota; class Marinisomatia; order Marinisomatales; family UBA1611; genus TMED80. Next base: position 1,827 of record JAYPIC010000031.1, read on the forward strand.
TATATCATCCGCAATTTATTACATTGTTTACCATATTTTTGTGTTTAGACTATTATCAGAAATATCGAAGGATAATGAGTAAATGAATGACAAAAAAAAATACTCTAGTGATTGGATTAATAAACTAGAAAGCAAAGAACATTGGTTATCTTATTGGCATCAAATAAAATTAATGTCAGAAAGCTTAGAACCACATGATTCCGTAATTGAGCTGGGTATAGGATCAGGATTCACATCAAACTATCTCCGATCAAAAAATATTGATGTTCTCACAGTAGACATTGATAAAAATAAATCACCGGATATAGTCTCTGATGCAATAAGTTTTAAACCCAATAAAAACTATGACCACTTTTGTGCATTTGAAGTGTTTGAACATATGAAATTTGAAGAAATGGAAAATGTCTTAAACAATATAAAGTCTAAAATCGATAAAAACATTTTTATAAGCGTTCCCATCTATAAAAAAACCCCAATAAACATTGAATTAAAATTCAAATCCTATTGGAAGTCAATAACCATTAAAACTCCAAAAACTAGTATAATTGACCCCCACCATCACTGGGAATTGAATTATAAAGATATAACAGAGGAAAGACTCATAAATGTTTTTGAACATCACAATTTTAAACTAAATAATAAAAGTTCTTTTTTTAGATGGCGCTATTTCCATTTCAATAAAACTGATTAGATATTAGAGCTTAATTTGAACTACTTTAGTGAATCATATTTTGTAAAAATTAAAAATTCAATGTTTCGACCTCTCAACTATATACTAGGCCCTTTACAAAATAATTTTCTTCATAAAGAAGATTTAAAATACCTTGATTTATACCCTCCTGTTTTTATAATAGGCCCACCTAGATCGGGCACTACAGTTTTATATCAGTTACTTTGTAAGCATACTAATTTTTCATACATAAATAATTTTATAGGTCATTGGTACCGTCTCCCCATATTAGCTGCAAAAGCTTATACTACACTTTTTCAAGGTGGAAATGAATTAGAATTAAATTCGAATTTTGGAAAATCAAAAAATCACTACGGCCCAAATGAATTTGGAGAGTTCTGGTACAAATATTATTCGAAAACCCACTCTTTTAAAAATCAAAATAAAAAATCTGCTGATAAATTAAAGATGGAAATAGCTGCAATAACAAAAATTTTTAAAAAACCAATACTTCTAAAAAATGTAGTAAATAGTATGCGTATAGAATCTTTGAGCAATATATTTAATAATTCTACTTTCATTGTTATTGGAAGAGATAAACTTGATAATGCCCAATCAATTCTTAATGCCAGAATATTATTGCATAATGATAAAAATCACCAATGGTCAGTGATAACCCCATCAATGAGAAATAACCCAAATTTGCCTTTTTACAAAGATATAATCAGTCAATTAGATGATATACAGTTAAATATAGAATCTTCCTTTAAACGCATAGGAAATGATAAATTTATATTCATTGAATATGAGGATTTATGTAATGACACACCCAAAATTATAAAATCTATATTGCAAAAACTAAATTCTAGAGGTTTAAACCTCAATGAGAAAGGTCAAATCCCAAGACAACTGAATTTTTCAACAGGAATTAAAGTATCAGAACCAGATTATGAACTTTTGAGAGAAGAAATTAGAAAAAATGAAAAATCTTGATAAAATAAAAACATTCATTTCAGAATCTGAACAAGGAACAATATTTACAACACCCGAATGGCTAGAAGCGGTGGCCCCAGGAAAATGGGATTATATAACTAACGAATCAGCGGGATCAATAAAAGCATGTATGCCTATTATTTTAAATGAAAAATTAGGACTGACAATTTGCAACATGCCACCATTCACACAATCCTTAGGTATTATGTATCCTGCATATGAGGGCAAATATGCAGAAGTTTTAACTAGAAAAATGAATGCTTTATCTGAATTAATTTCATTAATACCTAAAAACTCATATTTTAGGCAAAGACTGCACCCTTCTATAACCAATTGGTTACCATTTTATTGGCGAGAATACAATCAATCAACTAGATATACATACATAATTAAAGATCTTGCCAATCATGATAAAATTTGGAAAAGTTTTCGTTCCAATATAAGACAGGAGATAAGAAAAGCTTCAAAAACTATAAAGATATTTGAAGAAGATGATTTCGAATCTCTGAGTTTTTGCATCGACAGCACATTCGCTAGACAAAGAAATAAAAATTTTGATTTTTCTACCTTAAAAAATATTTTTGATAGTTGTAAAAAATTAAAAAATGGGAAAATATTTTTAGCAAAAAGTGAAAACGGAATATGTGGTGCTATATATTTAGTTTGGGATAAAAAATCTGCCTATTATATAGCAGGAGGAAGCCCAATAGATGTGAGAACAACTGGAGCTATGCCGCTGCTTTTATGGGAGGCAATAAAATTCTCATCTAAAGTTACAAAACATTTTAATTTTGAAGGATCAATGATAAAACCAATCGAGAGATTTTTTAGAGCATTTGGTGGAGAGCAAGTTCCATATTTTGAAATCACTAAAATAAATTCAAAGATTATAAGCTTCGCGAAAAATTTCAAAAGTTAAAATCAATTTAACATCCTAATGTCACCAAGATAAATAATTATTTTTTACTAAAACATCTGGTGTCACACACCCTATTTTTGATTCATAAATAAATTCTACAACTTTTTTATACTCTTTGATAAATGCCCCATATTTATAATCTGTAAAGTAATTATTATGCCACAGCAAAGAAATATCACAATTTTTTGGATTTTGTTCATACATGTTTATGATCCTATCCCCTATGCCATCTACTTCAACATCCATATATTTATGAAACGTACGATCCATCAATTGTAAAGGAGTTTCAATAAAATCATAAGGCTTACCATTTTTTATATCAAACGGTTGAAATGATTTTCCATAAGAGTTCCGAAAACCACATTCCTCGGCAAATCCTAAACTAGAATCAAAATTTAATGAGGAATTTGATATCTCTTTATAATGCTTATGAGGGAGAAATTTCAAATAATGATATCTATTATATTTATTTTCAAATTTACTTTTTTTTAATTCTTCATCGATGCTCATATCAAAAGACGATTTATGAAGACCATTAACATTCCTAGATTCATCTACTAGCTTGATCTCATCTTCTACATCAGATATGTTATAATCAGCATTTTCTATACCACTTTTACTCTTCCCCTTATTGACTATCCAAAAAAAGGTAGACTTTATATCATACATATCATTTATTTTCACAATTTTGTCAATATTTTTCCAATGATAATCTTTAGAAATTTCTGCTAAAATAATATTTAGCATTGTTCCTATCTTCATTTTTTTTAATGCCCAAAACCCATCTTCAAAAAAGGATCCATATAATCTATCTATATCATGGGATATAAAGAATACACTATCATTTTTATTACCATTTATTGAATGCTCATCACAAAAATTATTGATTAAAGTTTCCACTAAATTTTCATTGATATTGTTAAACCTATATTGGTATGAAGAAGAATATTTAAATCTTCCCAAATCATCTAGATCTTTTTTCTCAACATTAAATTCTTGTAATGAGTTAATCATATAAAAAATGGAAGCAATCTTATCTACATTATCATTTTTATCAGTAACATTTGGTGAAGTCAAGAAAACCTCATCATGCTTTAGCGATGCACTCCCATCTTTAATAGAATCAAAAAAATCATAAGCTAGAGCCTCAGATTTAATGTTTTTATGATCCCAGATAATTTCTGCCTCTGCAGAACTATTTTTAATATTAAATATAACATTTCGATTTTTTTCTATTATTTTTAAAACATAAATAATTGGATGGTAATAAGAAGTATTTTTCCTTATGTATACATTCATAGAAAAAATTGTTATTAAAGATTAATTAGATTTAATGAAACAAACATATTGATTTCTCTACTCCCATTCGATAGTGCAAGGTGGCTTTGATGTTACATCATATACTACTCTATTTAAGCCTTTTATGTTATTTACTATATTACTAGAAATTTCTGATAAAACATCAGATGGCATTTTATACCAATCAGCGGTCATTCCATCTACACTAGTCACTGCTCTTAATGCAACCAAATTTTCGTAAGTCCTTTGATCCCCCATAACGCCTACTGTTTTTACTGGAACCAATACTGCAAATGCTTGCCATATGTTATCATATTCACCAGTTTTCTTGAGGACTTCCATATATATATGGTCAACTTCTTGAAGTATTGATACTCTATCCTTGGTTACCTCACCAATAACTCTAACACCTAACCCAGGACCAGGAAATGGGTGTCTAAAAATTAATTCATTTGAAATGCCTAATTGTTTCCCCACCGCTCTTACTTCGTCTTTAAAAAGATCCTTTAAAGGTTCAATTAGACCGAATTCTAAATCATCAGGCAAACCGCCAACATTATGATGACTTTTTATTACATGAGCCGACTTGCTTGCACTAACTCCACTTTCAATAATATCAGGGTACAAAGTACCTTGTCCTAAAAATTTATAATTTCCAAACTCAGCAGCAATTCTATCAAAAGATTTAATAAACTGATCCCCAATAATTTTCCTTTTTTGCTCAGGGTCAATAACACCTTTTAACCTTGAAAAAAATAATTTCGATTCATCAAAAAGATGGACATCTATACCTAAGCCATTTTTCAAAGCATTAACACAATTCTTTGCTTCTGCTTTTCGTAACAAACCATGATCAATTAAAACAGCAGTACATTTATTTCCAACAGATTTATTTATTAAACAAGCCATTACTGTTGAATCTACACCTCCGCTAACGCCAACTAAAATATTTTCATCTCCACTTTTTTCTTTAATTTTTTTGACTTGTTCTTGAATAAAATTGCTTGGAGTCCAATTTTTTTCACATTTGGCTATTTTAAAAATAAAATTTTTAAGTAGCTGTCCACCCTCCTCAGTATGTGACACCTCAGGATGAAATTGAGTAGCAATTTTATTTTGCTTTCGATTAATTAATCCTGCAACAACGCCGTTTGCACTTGTAGCAATAACCTGCCAACCATCCGGAACTTTAGTTACTTGATCCATATGGCTCATCCAGACATTTGATGTATCAGACATTTGATCAGTAATTGTATTACCTTTTGTAAAGTCAACCTCAGCAAAACCATATTCACCTTTCCCAGTTGAATTAACTGCACCACCATTATGATGTACAAGCAAATGTAAACCATAACAAATACCTAAAATTGGTATGTCGGTATTTAAGATATTTTTATCAAAAACAGGTGCATCATCCGAAAAAACACTAGAAGGTCCACCAGAAAGGATGATTGCCCTAGGATTTTTCTCCTTTATAGATTTTAAATCAATTTCAGGAGATACTACCTCGGAATAAACATTAAATTCTCTTATCCTTCTTGCAATTAACTGAGTGAATTGAGAACCAAAATCTAAAATGATTATGGCCTCTTTTTTTAATTGATCCATTAATCTAAGATTTTTTTCATTTCTTCAATTTCTTTGGAACTAGATAAATTAAATCCAAGTGGTGAAAGACTCGCATAATCATTTTTTACTACATAAGAATCACTGTCAAATGTGGAATCTTCATCAACCATATTTCCTACCATCCAATAATATTCATTTCCTTTTGGATCTACCTTAGTGTCAAAATCATCATTAAAATATTGATTACCCTGTGATGCAACTTTTATTCCCTTTAATTTATCTATCTCACAATTTGGAATATTAACATTCCAAATGAACTTTTTAGTAATCTTATTTTCTATAGCAAGATTTATGATTTGGCGTATGATACTTTTTGAAGTATCAAAGCTTTTAGGATTGAAAGAATCAATACTGAAAGCAATGGATGGAATATTTTGCATAGCACCCTCTATAGCAGCTGCTACAGTACCGGAGTAGATAATATTATATCCTAAATTTGATCCTAAATTAATACCTGATAAAATAAGGTCAGGGGCATTACTCAATATTTTTTTTAAACCAAATTTTACACAATCTGCCGGAGAACCAGTGACAGCTATACCCTCAAATCCATTTCTACGTTTAATTTTATCTATGAATAACGGCTTTGAAATTGTGATACTATGTCCAGTAGCACTTTTTTGTGAATTTGGAGCAACAACATAAACACTACCAAATTCTTTTGCTACTTCCCAAAGAGCATAAATCCCTGAGGAAAAGATGCCATCATCATTTGTAATTAAAATTTTCAATTTAACAAATCTATTATTTGATATAATCGATTCTTCATTTTATCTCTGGGTACTATCTGATCTACGAACCCTTTATCAAGCAAAAATTCTGAGCGCTGGAAACCCTCTGGTAGATCTTGACCTATTGTTTGTTTTATAACTCTGGGACCCGCAAATCCGATCAAGGCACCCGGCTCAGCTAAAATTATATCACCAAGCATTCCATAACTTGCCGTTACTCCACCAGTCGTAGGATCAGTAAGTATTGTTATATATAATCCGCCTTCTTTTGAAAATTTTGCCAATTGCGAGCTTATTTTAGCTAATTGCATTAAAGAAATAGCACCTTCCTGCATTCTAGCGCCTCCAGATTTACAAACTAAAATTAAAGGTACATTCTCTTTACCCGCCTTTACTATGGCTCTTGAAATAAGTTCTCCGACAACAGAACCCATGCTCCCGCCAATAAAACCAAAATTCATGACACCTATAATTACAGGTTTATCTTTAATGTTTCCAGAATAAATTTCAATAGAATCAGTTTCGCCACCTTTTGCATAGGCTTCTTTTAATTGGTCGTCATAGTTACGCATCGCGGCAAACTTTAAAAAATTTAATGACTTCACATTTTTAAAAATTCTCTTTGATGATCCTTTATCAAGAATTATCTCTAGATAATATCTAAAATTCATTCTAAAATGAAAATCACAGTGCCTACATACAGATAAATTTTTATCTAGTTCTGGTTTAAATAAAATTTCTTTACATGAAGGACATTTTTCCCATAGTCCATCAGGAATAGCTTTTTTATTCTTTTCTTTTATTTTTTTGTCTTTTCTTTTAAACCAGTCCATTATTATTGTTATTTCATTTGACGAGTTGCATATTTATAGCATCACCACCATCATTATAATATGATTTTCTAATAGATACTCTTTCAAAATTAAGCTTAGTATACATATTTAATGCTTTAATATTATTTTTATTTACTTCTAGATAAATAGAATGTTTAACTGGCAAACTTTTTATATATATTTTTAACATTTTTAAGCCATGCCCCATACCCTGCCGACACTCATGAATAGCAATATTAAGTAAACTTATTTCACCTTTATGCCTCATATCAATTATAAACCCAACTACATCATTATCAACTTCATATATCCAAAGTCTTTTATCTGTTTTATTTGCCAATACTTCGAAAAGCATATTTTGATTCCAATATGGATTTTTATAGGCCATAACTTCAATGTTCAATACATCTTTTAAATCTGATTCTATGCCCTTTCTTAGAATCAAAATTATTTATTAATATTAAATGGTGATACATAGTTAGAGACGAGATTTGTAGGGTCTTTTATGACAAAGTCTTCAAACATTTCATAAGCTAAAATCCCAACAGGAATCGAAGATAATTTAGCTGAGATAAATTTTTCTTTATCTATTAACTTATCACAGTTTGTATGGAAAACGGTTTCTGTTCTATCTAGGTTGTATGAAAAGTCTTGCCAATTCAGGACTTCTATATCTTTGAGCGGTTTAGGAATGCCGCTAGACCATAGTATTTTTTGGTAGAATACTCTATCACCATGGGAATGTATTAAACCGATGGTAGGCTTGGATTTTTTTTGAGAAAAGGCTAAAGACATCATTGTTGGAATTGGCACAATTGGTAGATTTTGAGCTAATGCCAAACCTTTAGAAAAACTAAGACCAATCCTCAATCCAGTAAAAGACCCAGGTCCAATACTAACAGCAATAGCGCTAATCTCCGAATTTTTAAATCCAATTTCGTTTTGTAACTCTTTATAAAAAATAGGAATTTTTTCTATATGTTTTCTCTCACTATTTTCTTCAATTGTTTTGATACAATTACCACTTTTAATGAATGAGATTCCACAAATATTTGATGAAGTCTCAATCGATATGATATTTTTTCTATTAGCCATTTATTATTAATCAGTGCCTGAAATTTTAATTAGACGCTTATTTAAATTATCCTTAAATCTTATGAAATCAATTATTATAGTGTTATAAGGAAGGACTCCTTCAATTATACTTGCCCATTCAAACAAACATACACCACTTTCAGGAAGTAGTAAATTTTCTCCACCCATATTTAAAAAATCATCAATACCGCTCAACCTGTAACAATCTACATGAAAAAGCTTCATATTTTCACCGTGGTATTCGCTGACCAATTTAAATGTAGGTGAACCGACATGTTGTTTAATGCCCATTCCTCGAGCAAAACCTTGAACAAAGGTAGTCTTACCAGCGCCTAGATCACCATTAAGTGAAATTATTGAACCCATCTCAATATTTTTTGAAAATTCAGAGGCGAACTTTTGTGTCTCTTCCACTGAATTACATTCGATCTCCATTATTTTGAAATACCTTTCATCTTTAAAACAGGAATTAACATTTCTTCTAATGAAATGCCTCCGTGCTGAAATGAATTTTGTAGTTTATTTTTATATCTATTTGCTGCATTGGGGTAAAGAAAATATGAATCATTTTTTGCTAACAAATAGTTAAACTGAGGACCAAAACTAGGTAATTTATAATTTTCTGGGTTATTAATTTTCATTACATTTTTATTTTTTGAATTAAGATTTCTTCCATATTTATACCTTACACCGTCAGATGCATCCTTGTCTGCGGATACCATAATTTCTTTATTTACCCTAATACTTCCATGATCGCTAGTTATAACTACATCAAAATTACTTTGACTAAGCACTTTCAAAACATCATTAAACCAAGAATTTTTAACCCAAGATCTTACAGTCTTCCGATACCCGGATTCATCTGGTATTAATTCCTTTAGAACATCCATTTTAGAGCTATCATGAGCAAGCATATCAACAAAGTTAATTACCAATGCTATTACATCTTTTTCAAGATAATTATTAATCTTTTTACTAAACCTTTTTCCTTCCTCTATTGCCCAAATTTTATGATAATGAACTTTTTTATTATTATTTCCAAGCCGTTTTATTTGATCATTTAAATATTCTTCCTCATATTTATTTAGACCATTTTCGTTATGTAAAAAAGAATCTTTTTGTTTTGGATATTTTTTTAACATTTGATCAGGAAATAGGCCTGAAAATATAGCATTGCGTGAAAAAGAAGTAGCTGAGGGTAGCAATGACAAATGATAATACATTTCAACCTGGAATAAAGATTCTAAATATGGATAAATTGATAAAAATTGATCACAGCGCATACAATCAATAACAATAAAACAAACTTTCTTCCCATGATCTAAACTAGGTTGAGCATGATTTTTAAAAACACTTGGGCTTAATATTGGGCTCTTATTATCATTTACTAAAGTTTCATAGTTATCTTCAACGTATTTTGAGAACTGTTTATTACACTCGTTAGTTTGATCAATTAGAATATTATGTAAGTTAGAATCAACTTGCTTATCAAACTTTATTTGCCAGTTTATTAAACTTAAAAATAGTTCCCACCACTCATCTAACGATTTTATGAAATTTATATCTTGATTTATCCTCTGAAAATCTTGAAGATATTCAGATGTTGTTTTGTCTTCAATAATTTTATTTTTTTCAAGAATCTGCTTACAAGCCATATAGATTTGATTTGGACTAACAGGCTTTATCAAAAATTGGTTTATTTGCTGCGATATTGCCTCATCCATCAACCACTCATCTTCAGATTTAGTTATCATTATTACAGGTATTGTTTGCCGATGGGATTTAATTTTTTTTAGCGTATCCATGCCATCAATACCTGGCATATTTTGGTCTAATAAAGCAAGGTCAAATCTATTTTCTTGATTTAAAATATTAGCATCACTGCCATTAGTAGCTGTAGTAATTTTATAACCTTTTGCTTCTAAAAATAAAATATGGGGTTTTAGATGATCAATTTCATCATCTATCCATAGTATATGACCTTTTCGTTTCATTACTACAAGCTTTATTAACCTTATTTACTAGTCATTTTCCAAACACCATCCCAATTTAAATCAGGAGGATTTTGTTTAAAATAATTACATCTATCTATAAAAACCTGTGAAGGATTTGTATTTCTGCCAGGAAAATCATCTTCAAAATTAATAGCCTTCATAAATGATTTAATAGCATGATCCCATTTTTGATTAAAATAATTATCTAAACCTTCCTCAAAGGTTTTGATAAGCTCAATAGATCGTTTATCTATTGAATCTTTTCTATCAATTAACTCATAAGTTTTTGCTGGAATTTCTTTCCCTTTTACGCTCAAGAAATCAAGAAATCTAAATGCAAATTCATCATTGGAAGCCTCATAAACTTTTTCTCCGACAAGTATGTATACTCCATATTGCTTTGCTGCAGGTTCTAGCCTTGCAGCAAGGTTAACTGTATCTCCCATCATAGTATAATTCATTCTCATTTCAGAGCCCATGTTTCCTGTGACCATTTGCCCTGAGTTAAGCCCTATACGATGTTGCATTTGGTACACTATATCAGGCCAGTCATCCTCTTTCATCCACTTTTTACGCAGTTCGTCTAATTTATTATGCATCATTAATGCCGTAGAACATGCTTTTTTTTCTTGATCAACGAGAGGGGCAGGCGCTCCATAGAACGCAACAATTGCATCACCTATATACTTATCAAGCGTGCCTTGATGCTGTAACAAGATATCTGTCATTTCTGTTAGATACTCATTCATTAGTTTGACCATTTTCTCAGGCTCTAACTGCTCCGAAAAAGTTGAGAAGTTTTGAATATCACTAAAAAATGCAGTATGATAATCTTGGACCCCTCCAAGTTTAGGTGCTTGTTTTTCTTCATACATCTTATCAATTAAATCTGGAGATATATATGTGCCAAACGTCTCTCTCAAAAACTTTTTGTCTTTTTGCTCATGAAGAAACTGAAATATTACATTACTACCATATGTAAGAAAAATTCCTGCCAAAGGTGCAACAATAGGCATTACATAGGTGCTACCAGGGTTTGGCAAGGTTACAAGTAAACTATTGTAGAAATATTCTTTAATAAAGCTTGGAGATAAATTTATGATTGTTGTTTTTAGCAACCACCAGATATCATTTGCGAACAAGCCCATAGCGATTCCTACATAAATAATTATTTCAAATATAATTATTCCTCCAGCAAAAATAGGGTGCACATCTAATCTCCTAAAAACAATGTATGCTATAATACATAAAAGTGATATGATAAAAAAATGTGCCATGGGGTAAAACCTACCATCAATAAGTAATCTAGTTGTTCTACCGCCAAAGACAGATAAATAATTATTATGCAAAATTGTTTGAATAGCATTCGCATGAGTTTCCATTCCAGGAGTGTCTTGAGTCTGACCCAAATAATTATAAAATGGAGTGGACTTTACATCATGTAATACTTCCACAGATGCACCAATAATTACAATTTTATTATAAAAGGGGGAGTTTACTTTATCAAAATGTTTTCCTAACCCCATCACTTCCATCATTTCTTGTTTTTCTCGCTCATTATCTATTGTAAGAATCCAGCTTGGAACTTCACCAGGCATAAACTGGCTCATCCAATCAATATCATTTTCTCCTGGCAAATCATATTCCTTCGTGTCAAGAACTTGGTACATAGAAAACCGCGGAAAAGTATTCCAAGGTGGATAATCCGTATTTGCAAGTTTATAACCTGATGGAGGACCGTAATAGTTGACTAAAAAATTATTTGTTTTTCCATGAGCAGGAATTTTAATTGGCCCTAGGTTCCAATATAATATGTCCTTATTCCATTTTAAATTAATATTATCAGGAATATCAAGAAATTCCTTTGCACAACTAACTCCCAGTGTATAGTAAGGATTTTTTCTCAATGTGTCCGTGTCTAAAAATCCCGCCACACTGTATTCTCTAGAAAAATTATCTATATCTTTTATATCATTTATCAAACCTGTGCTTGGATTTGCTTCCATAATTAGCTCTACTGGTTCAGCAATGTACTGTGGTGGAGTAGTCAACGGCTCGCGAACCATTTTTGTATTCATTACAATTTTTGTACCGTTCGATTGAGCTTTTCTAATGGCATCAGACAGTATAACATCTCCATGCCCAGGAATGAATTGTCTAAATTCAGTAGGCCAATTGTCACTAACACTTCTAAGAAATTCTGAACGTGCATCAGGTGAATCAAACTGAATATCAAAACCAATTACTTTTGCTCCAGCTTGAGATAAATTATCAATCACTTTAGCCCATATATCACCTCGTGGGTAAGGCCAACTAATATCACCTTCTGACAAAATTCTCCATGTCTCATCATCAACGTCAACAAGAACAACGTCCGTTCCAAGATCAATTATTGTTGAGTCTGATGCTCTCCACCCTGTTAATGGCCCACGAACATTATTAAATCGATAGTCATAGGTTTTAAGCTCCAAAAAATCAAAAAAACCTAGCCAATGCATTATACATGTAAGTATTATAGAACCTATCGTTAGTCCTAAATCAACCCTATGTTCAAAAAGGTAATTTTTAATTTTTTCCATTAAAATCTATAGTTTAAGCTAATGACTGTTCCCGAATTACTAGTTGACCATATTTCGCTTTTCCCATCAATTTTACCATCGTTATCATTGTCTATACCATCATTTTCATTACCTTTAATTCTATTAAAACGTATATTGCTTTTTAAACTAAATACCAAATTACTTAAAAGGTCCCAATCAGCTCCAAGTTTAAAGCCTAAAATCTGAACAGAATCATCCGTATTACCATTTGTCATGTAATCCAATCCTGAGTTAATTCTAATGGTATTATTTTTCAAGGAATAGCTCCCACTTAATCCACCAGACGTCCATCCAATTTCATTTTTTATTACATTAAGATTTTCATCCATCATTGGTATGAAAATCTGAGTTTTATTAAACGAGATGACAGTTCGAAGAGGAAAGGGAAACCTACTTGATAAATTAGCTGATATTGTCCTTGTATCTGATTTTTGGAAAAGATAATCATCCCTCCTTGGCTTGTCAGCATATTTTTCATCTGTTTCAATAACATCTTTGTATGTAATTGAATTAAAATTCAATGCAATAGTATTGCTTACAGGACCTATACTTCCTGGAATATTTATAGAGAAAAGCGTATTTAAGGCCCTTGAATCTTCTCTATTATCTTTCAAAAACTGGCCTAATGAGTCTACCTCTACAGAATCAATACCATTATTTTTACCAATGACTTGCATGTTAAATACGATTGACGGTGCGCCAGGGCCAGGAACTAAAGTAGAATTCAGCATGAAAGTTTTTGTTTTCAATGGATTTAAAACAATCTCGCTCAAATTATTATCCTTTGAGCTATAACCCACAACAAACATTAATCTTCTCTCTAGTAATGATAATCTGTCTTTGATTGTAAACTCTCTAATATTATTTGTCATGTAAGGATTACCAAAAGTATAAAACTGAGGTCCTATCTGCTTATATTCTAATAAGATGTTATTGAACGTGTAACTTCCTTTTATCCTCATATGTAGCGCCGATGAAGGCATATTTATTATTGCCCTAAATGGATTTTTTTCAAAGGTAACTGGGTCTATCGGCGCAAATGGAGTCATAAATTCATTTATTGTGAAAAGATCTTTATAAGCATCAGGGTCAGGAACTCCATCAAGTGAAACATCCATAATCTTACCATCTTTGAGGCTATCTAATTTTGTATCTAGCTCATCTAAAGTTAGAGGCCCATCCCAAATATTATTATTTGTAAGACTATAATTCCATGCTAACTGAAAAATAATATTCCGGTTATCAAGTGCTGTTTCAAAGTTAAAACCAGCAACTAGATTTTCTTTGGGAGTAACTCCTCCCCAATTATTCTCTGGCAAAAATATCGAATCCCCATAAAGAGCGGTTAATGTTTGAAATTCAGAAAATTTTAAAGAGGAATTTTCATCAACATAATCATTAAATATATACATTGAATCAGCAACAGAGTCCAAAGCAGTGAATGTAAACATTTCACTTCCATCAATATATTGTACCATATCCTCATAATCATCTTTGGCTTTGAGAAAATGGAAACCCCCACTAAAAAGGTTAAATACTGAAAATGAAAGTCGTAAGGCACTTACATCCTGAGGAAAAGTATATCCTTTTCTAGTAAATTTAAAAACTCTGCTGCCATCTAGCTCAAAATCTGTATCATTGGGCAAGAAAAAGTACCCCCCATTAATTTTACCTTTTTTATAATCAACTTGCTCACTTAATCTACCATTAACATATTGAAAATCTAGCCAAGGAAGATCTACATGAATATGTCTCCCTCTAACTCTTTTACCATCTAAAAGAAAAGGCGAAAGAGATGGATATACATCTCCATATTCTAATTTTAGATAATCTGTAACTTGAAGAGTAAGCGTTTCACGATTTAATGGTTGTAAATATAAAGACTCTCTTGAACTATTTTTATACGAGTATCGAGCTTTTATCCAGCTTAATTCAGCATTTATTCTACCATTATTTTCACGCTCAACTAAATTAATGCCTGAAGCAGTACTGTTAGTACTTAAAGCACCTAAATTACCTTTATATTTAAAAGTTTCAGCGACATCAACCAGCCCTTTGGTAACATTAAATGACCAGTCGACTGGCTTAACATCTAATCCATATGATGTTTTAAAAGATAATATCACCCTTTTAGGACCAATTGAAAGTTGAGTTGGTATAAATGTTAATATTCCGCCATCAATTTTTGACTGACTAGTAAAATCTTCTCCATTAATTGTTAATTTATAATTATTTGTATCGATTATTCCTGCATTAAATAGCGACACTGCTAATACAACTTCATCAGGTCTGTTTACCGATCCTGGCTCTGGCGAAAGTACTAAAATATCAGCCTCAACAAAATTATCATTTGCAGTTTTGGTTCTTATATTTTGTTTTATAACATCAGTATCTTTACTTATTTTTTGCTCTAATACAGAAATAAACAATGGGTTATCAAAAGGAGTATCATTCATTGGTACTGAAAAACGTCCCCATGATCTTTTATGTAATATCATAACATACTCGAGACCACCAGCAACAACATTTCTACCAGGTATTACTGCCTCCCAATTTCCTCCATCATAGCTCATAGGTATTTCTTGGTAACTAATTTGATCTTTAGAACGAAAAAATAACATACCAGAGATTATTGGGTCCGAGACGAACATCGTAACAGAGAGTACAATATCGTCACCTTCATTAACCTGATTTGGATTTTTATGATAAAACTGTGATGTTGACTGGGCTGAAAGAGTACTAAAAAATAGAATGATAATTAAGACACGTATATTGCCCAAAATTGGTATCATATTGATATAATCTAATAATAAGATATTAAAGTATTATTGATAATCAATTATAAATACTTTTTGCTCACCGTTAGGTCCTTCAAAATATATTTTTAATTGAGAGGGCCCTTCTTCAGAGTCTTCATCTGGATCTTCAGGAACATTTGCCATATCTGTTTCTGATACACCAACTTGACCATCAGGAGTTGAGACACCAGTCATTCCACTTGATACACTAACTTCTTGCCCTGTCTCAGTATTGACTAGGCTAACTAAACCCTCCATGCCAATTACTTGATCTCCAGAATCATCGCTAATCAACCAAAAATCAGTACCTTTTACAGAGGCAACTGAAGTTGGTGTTTGAATGACAAAGTCTACATTTTGTTTTGATATAGAAGCTCTGATCGTGCCACCATCTAAATTAATTTTTTTTGATATATCTTTTGTTGTTCTTTGACCAGTAATAACTGCCTCAGAGTTTTCTTTAATTTTCAAAGTTGATTTATCATCTATGAAAATAATTGCAACAAACCCAGAATTTCCCGTTCTGATTTTATCACCGTCCTCCAAAATTGAACCAGTTTTCAAGGAGGAAAATTCTTTTTTACCTACTTTCATTAACTCTACTAGGCCTTTTACTTTTGTCGCTACAGCAATTTTATTTGCAGACAGAGTGGAAATAAGAAAGAATAAGGTGAAAAAACTGTATCTTTTAATTTTTAACATATTTATTCAACGACCACGGACTGAATCTTATATTCTTGGTTACTAATCTGCTGAAGAAGAGTATTTACTACAGATGGGCCTACTGTTACTCCATTAATCTCGATTTGCCCAGAAGGCAAATAACCTTCCAATTCTCTACCAGGTCCAAAATAATTGTTAAACTGATCAGGCAATGTTTGCTGAATCATCATCAATAATGGATTTGATACTATATTCGATGTCTCTATTGTACCAGCCTGCCCAATCTTGAATGCAAATATTGGAGATAACATATCCTCATTACCAGCAGTTGTTGGTAATGATATTCTTACTTGCCAGCAATAAATATTACCAGGATCTAATGGATATGAGCCGCTAAATGGGTATTGATAACTATTAACATTATCTATCAATTCCCATTGATCATTTTGATTAGCAGGCAGTACGCGCTGATCTTCAATAGCATCTTCTAGACCGCTGTGCGATGATGGATCAAACTGTGCAACTCTAATAAAAGTTTGAGCTGAGGGAATAGGGGGCCCAGAAGACCATTGAAAGATAGGAAAACTTGTATATAATAAATTATCAGTTGTATCAGAAAGTGCTCCTCCGGGGTATTCTAAAGAAATAGGAGTTTGGGATTGAATTACAAAAGTCTTTGAATCATTAAAAACATTAGAAAGATTATCTTCCTCTAATCCTCCAAAAACAGAAACACTAAATGTATACTGCCCATCAGAAAGTTTTCCACTGGTTAAAATAGTTTGCATTATTGCCTCTGATAAGGCAGGATCTAATACTTCAATCAGTTGTCCTTTCAACTCTATTTGATTACCAGAGTTATCATTTAAAAATGTTATCTCTGATGATAAGTCTCTATTATCTAAATATAAGCCATCTTGAATGAGAAAAGGATCAGTTTCTATTTCTACAATTGTAGCATCACTATTTATCCCAAGACCAGGACTTAGTATTGTTGCTCTGAAACGTATTTTTATAAAAACAGGATATGAACTAGCTTCTAAAGAATAATTAAAAATTTGAACATTGGTAGCTCCAGTGGCAACATCGAAGCTACTGACATAATATGTGGCATATTCATATATTTCACCTTGAACATTTATATCAACGGATTGCCCTGAAACTCGTCCTAAAATTGTGAAGTAAAATATAAATGAAGTTATTAGTCTTTTTATGATCATATTCATTACTTTTTATATGTAACTGAATTTAATACATATTCAAAAAAAAAACTCTCCTAATTAAAGAAGAGTTTTTTTAAAAATTCCCGGCAATTTCCTACTCTCCCACGCTGGTTTCCCGCGCAGTACCATCGGCGCAATGGAACTTAACTTCCGAGTTCGAAATGGGATCGGGTGTTGCCTCCACGCTATTATCACCGGAAAAAACTTTTGGGAAATTGGAATATTTACCAAGTTCAACTGCAAGAAAGAATAATTAGTAAAACCATTCGGCTAATTAGTACCACTCGGCTGAAATCATTACTGATCTTACACCTATGGCCTATCAACGTTGTAGTCTCCAACGAGCCTTATTATCATTAAGATAGAGAAATCTAATCTTAGGGTGGGTTTCGCGCTTATATGCTTTCAGCGCTTATCCTGTCCGAACGTAGCTACCCAGCGATGCCCCTGACGGAACAACTGGTACACTAGAGGTTCGTCCACTTCGGTCCTCTCGTACTAGAAGCAGATCCCTTCAAATTTCTTACGCCCACAGCGGATAGAGACCGAACTGTCTCACGACGTT
>JAYPIC010000032.1:0-19326 GCA_038127595.1 bacterium
TTGCTCCCGCCAAGGGTAATTGGTTATCAATGTCGATAATTTTCCCCTTACTGACACCTGTCGAGTCAGAATAGCATATGGATGTAAAAAATAAAAATAGACTTAAAATAGATTTGATATTCATAGATATTTGAGCAGCATATCCTTATATTGTGTTTATGAGATGTTTATTGTAATATAATGTTTACTATGATAACATTTTAAGTTAAGCACCAATGTTTACTATGTCAACATTAATTCATTATGAGCTATCATAAAAAAAATCTTAAAGACCATCTTATTGACATTGCATGGGACATTTGTAAAATAGAATCTTGGCAAAAAGTTAATATGCGTAAGATTGCTCATAAAGCTAATGTTTCGAATACTGCATTTTATAGACATTTTAAAAACAAAAATGATCTTAAAGCAGAGTTGATTCGAAGAGGTTATAAAATGATTCTTGATGGTAGAAAGGATACTGATACATTTGCTGGTTGGGGCGCCTATTACATAAGGTTTGGCTTAGATTATCCGCATATTTACGATTTAATGTTTGGTAATGTAGATTTAGACATGTCTATTTATCCAGATTTAAAAGAACAACATAATGCAGCTTTTGATGAGGTGTTAGTAGCATTAAAAAATTTTATGCCTGGTGCAATTGAGAAAGACCTCAAGATAAAAGCAATTAATATATGGACCTCTGTTCATGGATTAATTGGATATTTGAGGCGTGGAGATTTGCAGGATAGTCTATCTGAGGAACTAAAATGGATTGAAAATAACTTAGAAGAGTATTTAAAAATGACAACATTCCGCTGAAGAGATTTTTTTTAGAGTAACAAATATTTTAGCCCTTGATACATTAAACAGAAGAATTAAGCTTGGTATTACATACTTAATTATTTAAAACAATAATATTAAATAACTATTTCCCGGAACAAACAGTATATTATATCATATATATTTAGAATAGACAGTAATAATTCTTATGAAACTTTTAAATAAATTATTTTACTTAATACCTTTGGTTTTATTTTTCTCTGGATGCACAAAAGATGAACCCAAGGGATTATCTGATGCAGAATTAATATTAGCTATTATTGATGCTGAAGATAAAACCGAGGTTGATATGGAGTCGTTACCTATGGTAGCTAGGTCAACGATGGAGGACAATTATTTGTCTGAGTACTATCACTTAAATACCTACAAAGCTTCTACACTTGGGTATGAAGTATTCATAGCTGGTAAACCTGGCCGTCTTGGAAAACGCAGCGAAGTGTATTTTGATATAACTGGTAATAAGCTTGATTATGCTGAATACGAGCGAGATGTAATGTCTAATAATGATGATTTTTATAATGGAGATGAATCAGGGGATAGAAGAGATTGGGATTGTTTTACAATTCAGTACCCAATAACAGTAACTCTATCTGATGGATATACATATACCTTTGAAAGTGAAGAGGCAGTAAAAGAATATTACGATGCATATGAGATTAATGAAGAGATGTATATAGCTTTTCCTATTAGCGTTATAGGCAATGATGGAGAGGCAATTGTCATTGAGAACGATGAAGCACTAAAAGAAGCCTACAGAGGTTGCTATAGCGGTGAAAGAGACATTGTAACTGAACAAAAATGTTTTTCATTGGTTTATCCTGTTTCTTATCAATTGCCAGATGGCTCATTAATTGAAGTGTTAGCAGATAACGAGGACAGTTGGGCTGAAATGAACGCATGGTATGATGAAAATCCTGAATCTACCGAAAGACCAACTTTGCAATATCCAGTTGTAATAATGTATGAAGAAGATGATGAAGGTAGTGAAGACGCTTTGATGGTAACTATAAACAATGAAGATGAAATGATCAGTGCCAGAGAAGATTGTCTTGAACTTGAATTTGATGATGTTGATGAATGTTATGAGTATAGTTATCCTATAACATATATTCTCCCTGATGATTCAACCGTGGAGATAGCTAGTTCGGATGATGAAAACGCATGGGGTCTAATTAGAAGATTCTATGAAGAAAATCCAGAGGCTGAAGGAGAACCTATTTTACAGTTTCCAATAGAAATTATTTTTCAGGGTGATATGGTTTTTGTCTTTGAAACAAATGCTGAATATGCATCTTTTGTTGAAGAAAATTGTAATAGGCAAGATTAAAATTATTTTACTAAGTTTTATTAAGAGGATATATTATGAAAAATTGTTGTTCTACTAGTTGTAAATGCTGTGATGGCGGTTGCAAATGTGATTGCTGCGATAAAGGTCTTTCATGCATGAAAGGCTGTGTCAGTAATTGTTGTAAAAGCGATTGTTGCTGCGCTAGTTAAAAAAATTAGTATTTGAAGTGCTTGATTTTCTCGCCTTCATCTCCAATTTTTGTCATGGCTTCAATGCCCATATCTATATGTAGGTCTACATATTTTTGGGTCACATCTTTATCTTTTTCCTCTGTTTTAATTCCTTCCGGTATCATTGGCGTATCACTTACAAGTAGCAATGCCCCTCTATTAATTTCATTTGAAAAACCAGTGATGAAAATAGTGGCAGTCTCCATATCAATGCCCATCACTCTGATTTTGCGAAGGTATTTTTTGAATTTATTATCATGTTCCCATACTCTACGATTAGTAGAATAAATAACGCCGGTTCTGTATTCAATCTCTCTTTCAACTAAAATTCCAGAAACATATTTATGCAGCTTAAATGAAGGCATCGCTGGAACCTCTTTTGGAAAATAATCATCACTTGTTCCTTCTCCGCGAATCGCTGCAATTGGCAGAATGAAATTTCCTATTTCTGTGGTCTTTTTTAACCCTCCACATTTGCCTAAAAACAAAATTCCTTTGGGTTCAATCGCTGATAGAAGATCCATAATAGTAGCAGCATTTGCGCTTCCAATACCAAAATTAATGATTCCCAATCCATCTTTATTTATTGATGATGTCATTGGTCCACCAATGCCATTTATTTTTGAGCCAAATCTATCAGCAAATTTTTCAACATAATTATGAAAATTTGTTAAGAGTATCCAATCTCCATACTTACTAGGATCTGTGCCTGTGTACCTTCTAAGCCAGTCAAATGCTATGTCTTTCTTTTTATTCATGTGTAATTTTAATACTTAAACATTGGGGAAAAAATGCAAAATAAAGCTACTGAACTTTTTAGTGATTGGGCTGACATTGGAAAAGATGAAGGTATGGCAGAAGCTCATAGCCCTGCTGTAAACCAAATTCTTGAGCAGGCATTATCTGGTAATAAATCTCATTTTAATTTTATAGATGCTGGTTGTGGTAATGGTTGGGTTGTAAGAAAAGTAAGAGAAATGCCACTTTGCCTGAGCTCTTGCGGTATCGATGGGGCAAAAGGCATGATAGAAAATGCTAGACGTATTGATCCTGGTGGTGATTACCACTTAGCTGATCTATTATCCTGGTCGCCAATTATAAAAGCAGAACTAATTTTTAGTATGGAAGTATTCTACTATTTTAAATCTCCAGAAGAATTAACCAGACATATTGTTGATAACTGGCTAGCACACTCAGGAAGGCTAATCATTGGCATTGACCATTATACTGGTAACCCGGATAGTCATAGCTGGCCAGAGGATCTTAACGTTCACATGACTTTAAAGGATTCCGATGAGTGGGTGCAGCTTTTCAGGGACGCCGGTTTATCGAACTGCACTACCTCAAAGGCAAATGTATCAAAAAAATTTCCAGGTACTTTGGTGGTATCTGGAGATTTGATTGTTTAGAGAGATTTCTCCATAAGCTTATTAAGTCTTTTTACAAATCCTGCAGGATTATCCAACTTTACACCTTCTTGTAATAACGCCTGCTCATAGATCAATAAAACTCCATCATCAAAAGCTTTTCCTTTTCGCATAGCTGACAATTTTTTAATTATCTTATGTCCAGGGTTAATTTCTAGTATCGGTTTTATTTCTGGCATGCCAACTTGTCCAGTAGCTCGCATAATTTCTTGCATTTGAGCAGTAGGATCATTTTCATCTGCCACAATACAAGATGGAGAATCACTTAGTCTGCTTGAAGACTTAACATCTTTCACCTTATCACCAAGAACTGATTTCACTTTTTTGATAAGTGGCTTCAGTTCATCTTTTTTCTCCTTATCATCTTCACCACTTAGCTCATCAGCAGCGCCGCTTCTGTTCACGGATTTAAGGCTTTTTTCTTTGAATGTTGGAATAGAGGGCATAATGATTTCATCTATTTCGTCATCGAGAATTAGAACTTCGATATCTTTTTTCTTATACATCTCTAATAAAGGAGACTCTCTAAGTGCTGATTCGTTTGTACCCGTGATATAGTATATTGATTCTTGATCGCTTCCCATTCGATCCAAGTAATCTTGCAAGGATACATATCCATCCTCTTTAGTTGACTTGAATCTTAGTAGCTCAGTTAATGCTTCTTTATGTTCAAATTCTTGATAAACACCTTCCTTTAATAATCTGCCAAACTCATTGTAAAAACCTTCATATTTGTCTTTGTTCTTAGAGATAGTTTTGATCTTATCTAATACTTTTTTCACTGAATTAGATTTGATCTTAGCCATCACTCGATTTTGCTGAAGAATTTCGCGACTAACATTTAAAGGAAGATCGGAAGAATCAATAACACCTTTAACAAAACGAAGCCATGTTGGAAGTAGCTCTTTCTCATCATCTGTAATAAAAACTCTATTGACATAAAGTTTTACACCAGGTTGGTAATCAGCTCTATAGATATCTGCTGGAGCTTTACTTGGAATGAAAAACAGTACAGTAAATTCTAGCATACCCTCAGCTGTGCTATGAACCCAATCTAACGGATTTTCTGAATCATAAGAGAGGGTTTTGTAGAATTCGTTGTAATCTTTCTTTTTAAGTTCATTCTTAGGCCTTTTCCAAAATGCGGTGGCATCGTTTATCTGCTCTGTTTTTGGAGTTTTACCTTTTTCTTTCCCCTCATCGTCATATTCTGTGTCTTCGTATGACAAAAATATTGGAAAGTCTATATGATCAGAATATTTTTTAACAGTGCTCTCAATTTTCCATCTACTTGCAAATTCCTTACCTTCATCGTTGAGGTGAAGGATAATTGTAGTACCTGTCTCATCTGTTTTATCTGGAACAATTTCATAGCCAGATTTACCATCACTTGTCCATTTATGAGCTTGTTTTTGACCGGCTTTTTTTGAAATAACATCGACTTTGTCTGCTACCATAAAACACGAGTAAAAACCTACTCCAAATTGACCGATAAGATTAGAATCCTTTTTGGCATCTCCTGACATTTTGGATAAAAAGTTTTTCGTTCCAGATCTTGCAATAGTGCCTAAATTATCCTTGAAATCTTTTTTACTCATCCCAATACCGGAATCTTTTATTGTAAGAGTTGGATTATCACCGTCTTCAAAAGAAATATCAATTCTAGGATCAAAATCAAAAGATTTAAAATCATCCTGAGTAAGCGTCAAATATTTTAATTTGTCTAATGCATCAGATGAGTTGGATATTAATTCCCGCAAAAAGATCTCTTTTTGTGAGTAAAGAGAATGAATGATTAAATGTAGTAGTTGACTAACTTCCGTCTGAAATGTTTGTTTTGCCAATTTGAACTCCGATTAGTTATATGTTTTGATAAAATTATATTAATGCATCAAAAATTATACCTACTATAGTTTTTCTGCCACATTGGCATCACATTATATCATAATTAGCAACACCGTACATTTGGAAATATGTTATTCTATGTACATAATAAAAAATTGATGTTAAATTAGAAAATGAGTTCAAATGCTAAACCATTTCTTGCTATCTTCATTTTGTTAGTTTTTGGGTTATTAAATGCTCAAATTTTGGAAAGACCAAAATGTGGATTTCCTCCCGAGCATGAAGACAGTGCTAGAAATTGGGGGTATGGATATAGTGATTTGCTTGAAGATATTGAAGTATGGCAACAAAGTCCTTTTGTGTCTATTGATTCAATTGGTTCAACTGTTCAAGGCAGAGCTGTTTGGGAATTAACAATATCTGAAAACCCTTCATCTGATTTTTACAAAAGGATATACATTCATGCCAGAACTCACCCAGGTGAGGAGGAATCATTTTGGGTAGCAGATGAAATAATAAACTATTTAATTGCTGATACTCCAGAGGCTGCATTCATACGATCAAACACTATTTTTCATATAGTGCCCATGCATAATCCAGATGGTGTTGAACTTGGATATGCTAGAGAAAATGCAAACGGCCTGGACATTGAAAGTGGATGGGATGATAGTATTTTACAGCCTGAGGTTGTCGCTCTGCAAAATAGATTTATTGAACTTTCCTTTGCCCCGAACCCAATAAAAGTTGCATTGAATATGCACTCGGCTTATGCATGTAAAAGATACTTTGTTTACCATCATGAAAATGGTACCAGTGATTATTTCACAGATCTAGAGAAACAGTTTATCTCAGGGGTGCAATTTTATTATCCTGATGGTATTGAAGATTGGAATTATTATGTAAGTTGGACAAATAGTACTCCTGATCAGTATCCTGAAAGCTGGTGGTGGTTTAACTATGCAGAGGATGTATTAGCATTAACATATGAAGATATGAACTGTAGTTCTGCTGGCAACTTCGATAGGACAGCAGAAGCTTTAATAAGAGGGTCACTTGACTTTGTAGGCATAAACATTGCAAAAGTTGATAATGATTTAGTCGTCCCAGATAATTTTATTTTAAATCAGAACTACCCAAATCCATTTAATCCATCAACTTCAATTGATATTGAGCTTAAAAAACCAGCTCATGTTAGGTTATCTATATCGGATTTAAATGGAAAAGAAGTTAGGGTGATTACTGACCAGTTTTTTTCGCAAGGCATAAACTCATTTAATTGGGACTCGAAAGATTCAAGAGGTCAGAATGTACCAGCTGGAGTCTATTTTTATCAAGCAAAGGCGAATAGTATTGTTCAATCAAAAAAAATGTTACTTTTGAAATAGTAACTATTATTCAACTTTTTCCAACCACTCTAGCAAGTCATTTAAGCATTGATTTGAGATAGTATGACCCGTTTCATATTCATGATAGGTTGTCTCTAGCCCTAACTTTTTAAGGCTGAGATTTGTCATTCGTCCTAAATGTACTGGAACTTTATCATCATATATTGCACTGCATAAAAATAGATTTAATTTTTTTATTGCATTTTCATCAATTGTAAAATCGATTTTTTTAACATCAAAATATCCGCACAATGCCATGATACCTTTGAATGTGTTAGGGAATTTAAAACTAGTACTCAATGCTAAGTCTGCGCCTTGACTAAAGCCTAGGATGAAAATATTATTCTTATCAAGATCAAGACTCTTTGAAAAAATTGAAATTGATTCATGTATTTTTTCAATACTTTCTACTTTTTGTTGAGGTAATGGTAATTCGCGAAGATTAGTGAAATCTAATTCTGCCCATGCAAAGCCACCAAATGCAGTTGGTACTGGACCCTGAAGGCTAATAATCGTCCAGTTTTCAGAAAAAAACTGGTTAAGAGCAAACAAATCCAGCATGTTGCTCCCATATCCATGTAATAAAACTAATGCTGGAGAATTTTTAGGGTTCACTGCTTTACGGATTTTATAATTTAGTGGAGTTTTAATTTCAGTGTTGTTCATATTGTGTTCTTCGTGTTAGGATTTTTTCTTCATGCATCTAGCAGTATTTCATAAGTTTAATCGTTATTAAATCAACTATTATTCAATTGAAATTTAATCATAGTTCCATACAATCGTTTGGTGAATTGATTCGTTATATTCGCCCTTGGAGAAACAAAGTACGTTTTGCTTCAATCTGTTCTATTTTGAACAAAGTTTTTGATATTGCTCCGGAGGTCTTGATTGGTGTTGCAGTTGATTTAGTAGTTGAGAAGGAGAATAGCTTTGTCGCATCACTTGGTTTCAGTTCCATTGAAAGCCAGGTCATCTTTCTAGGTGTAGTTACATTTATCATATGGGCGTTAGAATCAATGTTTGAATATATTTATTCAATACAGTGGCGTGGTTTAGCTCAGGTAGTAGAGCATGAGGTGAGAGTATCAGCATATGACCATGCTCAACGGCTTGGTCTAAGTTGGCATGAAAATCAGTCTACAGGAAATATTACTGCTATTTTAAATGATGATGTAAACCAATTGGAAAGATTCTTAAACAATGGAATGAATCAGATTATCCAAGTAATCGTATCAACTATTTGTATTGGTTTTATATTTTTTTATATATCGCCAATTATAGCCTCTATAGCTGTTTTGCCAGTTCCGATTATTTTTGCAGTAAGTTTTTTCTTTCAAAAAAAATTATCGCCCAGGTATAAGAAGGTCAGGGATAAGGTAGGGGCTCTTAATTCCTCTGTTTTTAATAATTTATTAGGTATTCAAACCATAAAAAGTTTCATGTCTTTTCATAATGAAAAGCAACGAGTAAGTGACCTAAGTCAAGATTATCAGAATGAAAATGTAAAGGCAATAACAGTAAGTAGCGCATTCGTCCCTGTCATAAGGATGGGAGTATTAGCTGGTTTTTTAGGTACTATTTTAATTGGTAGTCACATGGCATTAAGTGGAACATTAGCAGTTGGTTCTTACAGCGTATTAGTTTTCCTTACTCAAAGATTTCTATGGCCTTTTACAACTTTAGGTACATTGGTAGATGATTTTGAAAGATCAATGGCATCAAGTAAGAGAATTTTTGATCTCTTAGAAACGAAAGAGCACATTGTTGAACAAGAAAAACCTGAAAGTATTGAGAATTTAAAAAAGGACATACATTTTGATAACATTACATTTAGTTATGATAAAAATTCTATTTTGTTTAAAGAATTCAATCTTAAAATAAAGTCTGGAACTGCCGTTGGAATTGTTGGCGATACAGGTTCAGGTAAAACAACACTCGCAAAATTATTACTAAGATTATATGATCCTGATCAAGGAAGAATTATGATTGGAGATCAGGATATTTCAAACCTATCAATTGAAAATTTACGAAATAGGATTGGAATAGTAAGCCAGGATACATTTCTGTTCAATGCATCAATAAGAGAAAATATTCGCTATGGGAATAAATTATGCTCAGATGAGGAAATTGTTTCAGCTGCAAAGCAAAGTCAATGCGATGAATTTATATCCTCTTTGAAAGATGGGTATGAGACTTTGATAGGTGAGCGAGGTCAAAAATTATCTGGCGGACAAAGACAAAGGTTAGCCATTGCTAGAGCTATAGTCAGAGATCCAGACGTATTAATATTTGATGAGGCAACTTCATCAGTTGATAACAGAACTGAAAGGTTAATTCAAAAATCATTTTTTGATCTAAAAAAGAATAGGACCATGATCATTATAGCTCATAGGCTCTCGACAATAAGAAATTGCGATAATATTTTTGTCATTAAAGACTCAGCAGTTCATGAGTCAGGAACCCATGATCAGCTTATGAGCAGTTCAGACAGTTTTTATGCGGAATTGTGGAATATTCAAACTGGAAAGAAAATTTAAATGTTAGCTGCTTGGTATAAAAACTTTGGGACAGCAGAAAATGTATTAGAAACAGGTGAATTTGCTGAACCAAAGCCAGGAAAAGGAGAAGTAAAAATAAAAATATATTCATCAGGGGTGAACCCATCGGACACAAAGAAAAGAGCAGGTTCAAATCCTGATATTTTAGATGATGGACCCATAATACCGCATAGCGATGGAGCAGGCGAAATAGTAGATGTAAGTGATGAAAAATTACGCCATAGGATTGGAGAAAATGTTTGGGTGTACGAATCTCAGCACAACCGAAGGCTTGGAACAGCGGCAGAATTTGTATGCTTGCCTTCTCACAATGCTGTAAGACTACCTGATAGAGTTAGTTATGATACAGGTGCAATGCTGGGCATTCCTGCTATGACTGCTCATAGATGCGTTCATAATAGTGGAGATATTAAAGATCGTTATGTTTTAATTACAGGAGGAGCAGGTAGAGTAGGACATTACTGTATCCAATGGGCCAAAAAAGCTGGAGCAATTGTAATTGCTACATCTTCCAATAATGAAGGAGGGCAGGAATGTAAAAATGCAGGAGCTGATATCATTGTTGGGCATCCATCGGAAACTTTTAAAGAAGAGATTTTAGATTTAACAAAAGGTCAAAAAATTGAAAAAATAATTGATGGTGATTTTGGGAAAAACATAAACTATTTATTAAGCGTAATTAAGCCAAATTCTAGCATATGTACTTACGCTTCCATGACCGAAAAGACGCCGGTCATTCCATTTTATCAAATGATGAATTTAAATGTAAAAATGAAAATGGTTTTTGTTTATGATATGCCTAACAAAGCTAAGGAATCTGCAATATTAGATATAACAAAGGCTTTAAAAGAAAATGAATTACTAAATAGATTACATGAAAATTATAATTTGAAAGATATCAGTCAAGCTCATCAAAAAATTGAAAACTCAAAAACTACTTACGGGGCAGTTATTGTAAACCCATAAGTTATTTCAACTTAAGGTTTTTGTTTTTTTTACCATTCTAGAAATTGATTCTTCTGAATTGTACTCCAAGACATCATCCAAGTGAATCCACTTTACATCATGAGACTCTTCACTAATAATAATGTCTTGTTCATTCGGATCTGCCTCTAACAAAAATCGAACATCATAATGTAAATGCTCTGGTTCCTCATTCATTGGTTCAATCTTATGAATATCTAGATCAAAAATTTCCTCAATTAAAATAGAAAAATTGTTAAAGCCAGATTCTTCTTTTGCTTCTTTTAGTGCTACTGATTTTAGATCTTTTTCTCCGTCTGCATGACCGCCTAGTTGAAGCCACATATTCAGTTTTTTGTGATGGGTCATTAAAATTTTATTTTTATCTGGGCTAATTACCCAAGCAGAACCTGTAAAATGACCTGGAAGATTATCTTTTTCAAAGCAACCATCATGATTATCTAAAAAGTTTAACATTTTTATGGCATTTACTTCATAAGGGTTTTTTTGAATATATATTTTTAACAGTTGTTTTAAGTTTTTCATAGCAGTGTTAAATAAATGTCTTATCGAACAGAGTAGCATCAAATATTAGTTTTATTGCTATTATGGTCAAAGATATCTTAAATATCATTTTAAATGTCCTTTCAGGTATATAGCCAAGTAGTTTTTTGCCAAGGTGAGTTCCTATATACACTGAAAGCATAAGTGGGATTAATAGTATTGCATGATTAAAATAATTCAATTCAAAAAAATACATGAACAATGGAATTTTCCCCAAATGGGTAATTATTTGGCATGCCGCTTTATTTGCTATAATATTTTCTTTTGTTAGTTTATCGTTTAAGAAAAATGGAGCAATTAAGGGTCCTACAGCTCCTATAAATATAGATGTCAAGCCTCCTAGTATGCCTACAGAAAAATAATTAAATAGTTTTGCTGACTGTTTTTTTCTTAGATATAAAAACCATAAAATGTATGTACCGATCAATGGTTTAAGGTAATCGAAATTAATTTCATTAGCTGTTTCCACATCAAATGATTGAATTAGAAAAAAAACGATCAACCCAGAAAGTGATAATCCTATTAGAGACCCATAAAAATAGTTAGATATTATATTTTTTTTGATTGCATCTTTGAAAATAAAAGCTCTGGTTCCGTTACCTATTAATTGGATCATGCCATGCAAAGCAATGACAAGATAACCTTGTGGCATAAGAATTGCCATTAAGCCAAGAAGCACAATACCGCCACCCATTCCAATCATTGCTGAAAGTGTAGAAGTGAAAAGTGCAGCGGTTATAAGAATGAAGTTTTCCATAATAATTTATAGAAAAGTTGAATATTTAGAATTCAATTAGTAAACAAATAATCGTAGTGCAAATGATTCAGCCATATTTAAGGCAAGAAGTAGTATAAAAGGAGAAATGTCAATACCCATAGACGAAACAGGGATTAGTTCTCTTAAAGGTTTTAAAAGCGGTTCAGTTACAGTGTAAACTGTTCTGGTTATTTCGTTGTAAGGATTATGAGGAATCCAGCTTAAAATTACTCTGGCCCATACAAAAAGGTCGAGGATTGCGAATATTCCTTTTACTACTTTAAGAGCAAATAAGGTATCCATTTATAAGTTAGTTAGGTGTAAAAAATGTTAAAGAATTATTTTTACTAGTCTTCGCCTAAACTAGGATTTAACATAGTTGGAAAATTGAGTCGAATATCATCGCTACCGACGCCATCAAACGGATCTTCGAGATCTTCTTGGATATTATCAAGAATAGTTAGCACTAGACTGTAAATGACAGCCAATACAAGACCAAATTCCAATCCTTTTTCAATAGCAACATGAGCAAAAAACGGCCCAAATATTACAGGGAATATATTTAGAAAAACCTTTGTGTAAGCCCTCAATGAATTTGGGGTTCTATAATTTTTGATATTTATGATATTTTCAAGTTCTACTGCCATTAACCTTAAATTTCTATGTCCCATTACATTTTCAGGGTCTAATACAAACGGTCTGAGTTTTTCATTCGAAAGAGATATATCTCCCAATAGGTTTATTATTTTATCATACGTTTCTGATTTCGGTTTTTTTGAGTGTAGGTAATCATACATATTTTTAAAAAGATTAGATATTATATTATCAATTCTATCTATATGCTCTTTTACATCTAGCTTCTCATTTTTTTTATTCTCTTTTTGCCCCTCGTTGACCCAATGCATGTGAGCATAACGTATTGATAAAGCGCAACCCTTAAAACTAGCATAGTGCTCAAGCGCTTTTTCTCTTCTATTATACGCAGCATGAATGGAAAAAACGATTGGGAAGACTATTGCTATGCTGATTAAATCAGTTGGAACACTAAAATGAAAACCAAGCTCTGTACATATGTAAGTAGTTGTACATGCTGCAATAATAACAATTAATGATTTAATGTTAATTACAGAAAAAAAATCTCTTAATACTTTAGACATCCTATAAATTATTTTAAATTTTAAAGAATTCCAAAAAACATTCTTAAAGCTTCTAAATGATAAATTTTTTAAATATTTTTTAAGATAATTCAACAATTAATAAATAAATAAAAAGTGATTAAATGAATAATAAAAGCAAAGCCCTTTTTTTAATTTTGGCAATATTAAGTTTTTTTCCTACTGCTACCTTAGCATTATCTCCAGCAGCCTCAAGTGGTAAGGAAATTTCTGTGTTTTTAATGATAACAAGTTTATTTGGTGGCCTAGGCATGTTCCTATATGGTATGGAAATGATGAGCGATGGAATGAAAGTTGCGGCTGGTAATAAAATGCGATCAATTCTGGAAAAGCTTACGTCAAATCGTCTTCTAGCTGTGGGCGTAGGCGCGTTTGTAACCATGGTCATTCAGAGTAGTAGCGCTACAACTGTTATGCTTGTGAGCTTTGTAAATTCAGGTTTGTTGACTTTTATCCAGGGTCTAGGAGTTATTCTAGGTTCAAATATTGGGAGTACTATTACTGCTCAAATTGTTGCTTTTAAAGTTACTGATTATGCACTAGCTCTAGTGGCCGCAGGCGCGTTAATGGCGCTATTTTCCAAAAAGGATTCAACAAAAAATATAGGCTTTGTCATCCTTGGTTTTGGATTACTCTTTTATGGTATGAAAGTAATGTCAGACACCATGAAACCACTTCGGTCTAATCCTGCTTTTAATGATATACTCATTAGTTTGGAAAACCCTTTTATGGGAATTCTTGCGGGTGCTGTATTTACAGCATTAATTCAGAGTAGTAGTGCCACTACTGGTATTGTTATCACACTTGCTAGTGGGGGATCAATTACATTAGAGGCTGGAATTCCATTGATTTTTGGAGCAAATGTTGGTACGTGTATTACAGCTTTATTAGCAGGACTAAATGCATCTAAAGAAGCAAAAAGAGTAGCTATTGCTCATGTAACCTTTAATTTAACTGGTGTTTTATTATTTTGTTTTTGGATTCCAACATTTTCGGAATTTATTTCAAAAACATCAAATGATATCCCTAGGCAGATTGCAAATGCTCATACTATTTTTAATATTTTAGCAACAGTGGTATTCATTCCATTTACTCCTTTGGTTGGTAGGCTTATAATAAAATATTTTCCTGATGAGAAAAAAGATAGAGACATTACCAAGCCTGCAGTAATGCATTTGAATGACGATGTGTTAGATACTCCTACAGTAGCTATATCTAATGCTCAAGCGGAAATAAGAGGTGTTATAGGTCTATTAGAAAGAGTAGTTGGTTCTGTAGCAAAACCATTTATTTCTGAAGAATCACTGAAAGATATTGAAGATGAGAATGAAGATTTTGAATCAGGATTGCAGAATCGAATGAAAAAGATAGAATTTTTGAATGATGAAATCTCGTCATATTTAGTAAAAATCAATAATCAAGATTTAACCAAAAATCAGTCAGCAGAGATCTTTAACCTAGTTTCAATAATAAATAACATTAATTCAATTAAATCTAGTGTTGATTTAAGATTACATGATTTGATAATAAAAAAAGATCAGCTAGAAAGTGGAATGTCAGATGTTCTAGCTACTGAAATCGAGTCATATCATACAAAGCTTGTTAAGCAAATAAAACGATTAGGCAAATTTTTTGACAAATATGATCAAAATAAAATTGATAAAATTTTAACAAAAAGTAAGAAATACAAAGACCTTGAAGAAAAATATAGAGTGGAGCATATTAAACGCTCTAATGCTGGCGAAGGTAGTGATAAACAGCAACTTATTTACAGAGATCTTATGGATATGCTAAAAGAGATAAGTATATTTATAGATTTGATTGTAGAGAGGCTCAGCTCACTAGAGAATAATTAGTGAATGTTTTTTAAGTTTTCTTAATTTAATTTCATCTATGTCCGAAGAATCGCACAACAGTCAAAGTCATGTACAACAGGTTATATTCAACTTAGCAGCATTTTCTATTGTTGTTGCTGGGATGAAATTAGCGAGTGAAATTTTAATACCCTTTTTATTGGCTATATTTATTTCAGTTATTGCGAACCCGCTCGTTACAAAATTGAGAAACAAAGGTCTACCTATATTAGGAGCAATATTAGTTGTCATTTTAGGCATTGTTTCAATTGGTATCGCGATAGCTTCTCTCTTAGGAACTTCTCTTAGTGACTTTAGACAAAATTTACCGCAGTATAAAGAAATGGTAAATAATTCGGCTGAGAAATTTTTTGATTTTTTTCAGCAACTAGGTCTGCAAATATCAAGCAGTGCCATCATCGAACAGTTTGATCCAGGCGCTGCAATGTCATTTACCACATCAATTCTTTCCGGGTTTGGTGGCGCTTTAAGTAGCGGATTATTGATCCTACTTATGGTCGTTTTTATGCTTCTGGAGGCTACGATTTTTCGGTACAAAATAAGAAATATTTTTGGTAGTCATAGCGATGGAGCTAGTCAGGTCGACTCATTTTCTGATACTGTGAACAGATATATGCTCATCAAAACGGGTACAAGTTTAGCCACGGGTTTAATTGCTACTATATGGTTGCTAATACTAGATGTTGACTATCCGTTATTGTGGGGATTTTTAACATTTTTGTTTAACTATGTGCCCACTGTTGGTTCAATCATTGCAGCCGTGCCTCCTGCTTTATTAGCGCTTATCCAATTTGGATTTTTAACCTCCTTTTTATCTGCAGCTGGCTATCTTGTGATAAATATTACTATCGGTAGTATTTTAGAGCCCAGAATTCTTGGTCATGGGTTAGGTCTTTCAACATTGGTCGTTTTTCTATCGTTATTATTTTGGGGTTGGGTTTTTGGCCCTGTTGGAATGGTCTTATCTGTACCTCTTACAATGACAATCAAAATTGCGCTCTCAAACTCAAAGAGTGGTAAGTGGGTTAGCACCTTAATGGACGCTCCCATGACATTTAATACTGAAAAATAAATTTACCTTATTTAGCGTACTTGCTTACAATAAACCCAGCAAGCATAGCAATTATAATTGATGGTAGAAGAACATCAAGTTTCTCAATATATGGGCCAACTAGTGTGATTTTAGGGACGATAAATTTAAATATAGGCACACATATAAATCCTGAAATCATAGAATAAATAGCTCCTTTTTCAGTCAACTTATCCCAAAAAATAGTTAGGATTATAACTGGGCAAAATGTAGCAGCTATTCCTGACCAACCAAAAATAACAAACCAAAATATTGTCCTCGTAGGTGAAATAAGTGATACGCTAACCGCTACAATTAAAGAAATAATTGCAAGCGTTAAAGTAATCTGTTTTGAGAGTTTAATTAAAAAGTCAGGGTTTGCTTTTGGGTTAAGAATTTGTTGATAGAAGTCTCTAGTTACAGCGCTCGATGCTACAACTAATAATGAGTCAACTGTAGACATTACAGCAGACAATACAGCAGCAATATATATTCCCACAATAATTGTTGGCATTATTTCAATAAGAAGAATGTAAAGTACATTTTCGCCAGATATCCCCAATATAGATTCAGGGTTCTGGCCCTGGGTTGTAAACATTAATCTACCAATTATGCCAATTAATACAGCTGATGAACTTGTAAGTAGGGTATACAGTACAGCAACTAGTTTACCTTTTTTTATTTCCTCTGTATTTTTGATTGCAATGAATCTTACGTAAACCTGAGGTGACCCAAGGAAACCTATTCCAATAGATATGAGTCCAATTACAGATAATAGGTTCATGATATTAAATCCGCCATCTCCCCAAATATTTATAAGTGCAGGACTGATACTTTCTAAGCTATCAATTATGTTAATATCTACTGGAATTTTAAAATAAGCAATAACTGGGAGTAAAAGGAGAGCAAAAAACATAAGTGACCCTTGAAAAAGATCTGACCATGCAACAGCAAGAAACCCTCCAGAAAATATATATGCAATAACAATACCAAAACCAATTAATATACCATTGTAGTAATTATAGCCTAGAAAAGATTCAAATGTTTTTCCAGTTATGTCTATCTGAGCGCTTACATAAATGACTACGAAAACTGATAATGCTGTTGCACCAATTATTCTTATCGTATTGTTTTTTGAATTGAAATGACTGTGTAAAAAATCTGGAACTGTAATTGAATTATATTTATCAGTAAGTGTTTTGAATTTTTCAGCCATAAAATGCCATGATAAAAAAACGCCTAGTACTTCACCTATCACAATCCAAAATGCACTTACTCCCATTACAGCCCCCATACCTGTAACGCCCAACAATAACCAGCCAGATTCTCCAGTAGATCTAGCAGAGAGAGCAGCAATCCAGTAATTAAGTTTTTTGCCGCCGACGTAGTAGTCGCTGATATTGTGGATTTTCCTAGATGCTAGAAAACCAACACCAATTAAAAGTGAAAAATATAACGCTAAAATTATTTCCATTAATTATTTGGCAACAAATGAGGTAGAAAGAGTATTTTTGTATTCGAAATTCATATATTAATTGAACTAGTGTAAGAATTTTTTATGTCATTTAATTTTGATATAATCAATTTAGCCAGAAATTTTATTATCAAATTGAAAAAATTATTAAAAAGCACCCTAACAGTAATTGTATTTACCTCTTTTTTTATGGCAGAATTAAGTGCCTGTAAAATATGGGCAACAATGTTAAAAAGTGGAAATTCATTTAGCTCCCTAGCTCAAGAGGAACAAGAGCTAATACAATTTCAGATGAGTGCATATTATGATCAAAGCCAGTATAATGCAAATGGTTGGTCCATCATTCAGTATGAGAAGCAGCCTAATGTAATTGAAAATAACATTTATAGATCAGCATATCCTGCAGTTCAAGATTCAGCGAATTATTGGCAGATAATGAACTCAGTTTTAAATGACTCTTTGCACAACATAGCTGTTGCTCATTTGAGGGCAGCAACCTCAGGAGCTAGTTCAATTCAAAATCCTCACCCCTGGATTTTTGAAAGTGATAGCGTCTATTCGTTCGTTCATAATGGAGGTGCTTCCAAAGATGTTCTTTATAACCTAATAACTGAATATGGAACTGATGAGAGTTGGTTAATTCAAAATCCTCCCCAAACTTACGGCAATGGTGATTGGCAAGATGAGGGGTGGAACTCAGTGGTTGATTCTGAGCTAATTATGTTACTAATAATGAAAGAGATTAATGCATATAGCAGCGTCATTGAGGGCCTTCAGTCTGCTCTCAGTAAAATGTTAAGCACTGGTATTTATCCTTCTATGTTAAATTTTGTTTTTTCTGATTCGAACTCATTATATGTCTATGGTGGTAATAGTGGATTAAAGATTATGGAATCAAATAGCTATTTTTCAATAATGAGTAGTCCACCTTCTAATCAGCAGTTATATGCTTGGGAACCTATAAATTCGAATGAGCTTACTATAATCAAAGAAAATAGTATCACCAGACACCAAACTTTTGCGAGCACTTCGATAGAACAACCAGATGTCATTCTACCTGAATCTGCTAAGTTGCACTCTCCTTATCCAAACCCATTTAATGGAAAATTATCAATACCGTTTGATGTAAATATATCCCAGTTACCAAATATTTCAATTTATAACATAAAAGGTAAGAGGGTATTTACTAAAAATTTATCTAGAAATGATATTAGTAGAGGAAAGATTTATTGGAATGTGAATGATAATCAAACACTGAACCCTTCCAGTGGTATTTATATTGTAAAATTACATTCGAAAACTAATTCAGAGTCATCAAAGATAATGTTTATAAAATAAACTTTTTTTTTGTAATATCGCCGGCACTGCTTGAATGTCATATAAAAAATAGGAGCTTTAATCTTGCCAAAAACAAAAAAAGAAAAAGTTGATCCAAAAGAATTAGAAAAAGAATTAGAAGCTATCTCCAAAGAGGAAGGTGGCCTCGATGTTAAAGAAGATTCTAAAAATAAAAAAGAAGACAAAGATAAACCTAAATCGAAAAAAGCCAGTAAAGTAGCTAGTGGTAGTATTAGTATGTACTTAGCTGAGATTGGCCAGTATAACCCGCTTCCTCCTGATAGAGAAGTAGAGCTAGCTATCCGAATTCAAAATAATGATGAAGCGGCAATGAAAGAACTCGTTGAAGCTAATTTGCGTTTTGTTGTTTCTGTAGCAAAAAAATATCAGGGTAATGGTTTATCATTAGCAGATATTATCAATGAAGGTAATTTGGGTTTAATTAAAGCAGCTAAACGTTTTGATCATACTCGCGGATTTAAATTTATATCATATGCTGTATGGTGGATCCGTCAATCTATACTCCAAGCATTAGCTGAGCAGTCTAGATTAAT
>JAYPIC010000033.1:0-19217 GCA_038127595.1 bacterium
GCATCAGGCTTTTTAGCATCACAATCAGATTCATCTTTTTCTTTGATTCTTGCCACACCTAGTGGCTACAGCGTCAGCCTTCCTGCTACGTCCACTGCATTATCTACAATTGCAGATAATATTATAAGTCCTAGCGTTTTTAAATTAAACCAAAATTATCCTAATCCATTTAATCCTTCAACATCAATTGACTTTGAAGTTTTTGAATCATCAAAGGTCTCTTTAAATGTGTATGATTTAAGTGGAAGGCTAGTCAAAAATTTACTTTCTGGAAATCTAAATAGCGGTGCTTACAGTATAGAATGGAATGGGAAAAGTACCAATGGCATTTCTGCAGCAGCAGGAGTGTATTTTTACTCGTTATCCTCAGAAGAAAACACAATAATTAAAAAGATGTCATTGATTAAGTAATTTTTCAACGTCATGAAATGGTGCTGGGTGCATTTAGTCTCGCCCAGCACCCCTCCCTAACAATTAATCTTCCAATTTCGTTTAACACATGATACCATCAAACAATTTTATTAATATACGGTTGATCAATGACAGTATATTTATTGGACATAGAATCATAATGGAATATCTTCTTTTGGGCGTAATAGCACCGACCGTGCTGAATCTAATTCATCTAGGTATTGGGCTTTTTGTTACAAAAAATCAAGGAAATATCTATGGAGTAGGTTTTTCAGCCATAGGCTTTGTTTCCAAAACCGCAGGCATGGTATTTTTAACTTGGCTTGGCGTTTCTTACATCGGATTGGACTTCAAAATATATGTTCCTCTATTAACATTTTTTTGGTTTATTACCCATATTTTGGAAGCATTCATAATTAATAGTGCAATGAAAAAAAATATCGATAAATGAGATTTTTAATTTCTTTGCTAAAATGTATCTTAAAAGTTTAAGCGCTCAAAATTGAAGTTAGATAGTGATTATTTTAGCAACATAATTTCTCGACTAGGCGCTAAAGATTTGTTGGAAAATTTTACTGATCACAAATTGGCAAACTACAAAAGTAAAAGAAATTTTGATTACGGCAGTTATGAGAAAAATTTTGTGAGTGCATTATCACCAGCTCTTTCAAGAAGAATCATTACTGAGCAAGAAATCATCAAGCATGTATCCAGTCAATTTTCATTTGGGCAAATTGAAAAATTTGTAGATGAAATATGTTGGCGGACATATTGGAAAGGTTGGCTTGAGCACAGGCCAGCGGTTTGGTATGACTATTTATCCCAGTTAGAGAGTTTTGAGGACGAAAAAATCAATAACCCACTTTATCTTAAGGCAATTAAGGGTAATACAGGGTTAGAATGTTTTGATTCTTGGGTAAAAGATCTACTGGAATTTGGGTATCTACACAACCACTCTAGAATGTGGTTTGCAAGCATTTGGATATTTTACTTTAATTTACCGTGGCAACTTGGAGCGGAATTTTTCTATCAAAATTTAATCGATGCAGATCCTGCATCAAATACGCTGTCATGGAGATGGGTAGCAGGCCTTCAGACTCAAGGTAAAAAATACATAACCTATAAAGAAAATATTGATCGCTTTACTGGCGGTAGGTTCAGTTTTCCAGATAATTTTGTGCTTTCTGATAGAATGACTGATAATTATGTTTACTATGAGCCTAATTATCAAGTTTTAGAAAGCAATACCACAAATTCAAAAAACAAAGGTTACATGGTAATTGAAGATGATCTTTCATTTACAAATGTCATGAAAGATAGTCCAATTTTGATCCAATCTGAGTCTTATAACCCATTTGGTCAAAGTGAAAATGTAAAGTATTTTTCTGATAGAGCATTAAAGAGTGCTAAAGAGTATTGTAAAAAAAATATCAGTAAAAATGTAGCAACTTTTAAATGGAGTAACGTAGAAGAAATAAACGATTGGGTTATTACAAATAAGATAGATGAGGTCGAGATAATTTCGCCAACTGTAGGAAAGTTTGAAAAACTAATTCCTTCTACGTTTAAAAGGTTAGATGTCAAATCATCTTATTTTTTTCATGACTGGGATAAGTTGTTTTGGAGACATGCTGATAAAGGTTTTTTCAAGTTGAAGAAAAATATAAAAACAATTGTATCTCCATTTTGGAATATGCCTTTATTTAACTCTGATTAATATGAAATTCCCAGTCATACCAGTATCATCTGGACTAATCATCCAAAATAATAAAGTACTTATTGGTTTGCGCTCTAGGAGCGATAATGGAGGTGGACTTTGGGAATTTCCTGGTGGCAAAATTGAAATTGATGAGTCTAGTGAAAATGCGGTTATTAGAGAGTTAAGTGAAGAGCTTGACATCATTGTCCGTAAACCAAAAAAAATAATGCAGTATTTACATCGCTTTAAAAATTTGATCTATGATATATCTTTTTTTGAAGTGATCTCATTCAAAGGTTCCATAAAGAAAATAGTACATGATGAACTTGAATGGGTAGACCTTGATTCTATTAAAAATTATAATTTTATATCTGGTGATTTGTTGATCATTGATAGACTCATTAATGAGCCAAGTTTAGTAAAAGGATTAGAATAATGTGGAGAGTGCTCAATGAAGTATAGACAGTCTGTGATTGTTAAAAATGTAACGCTTCAAAAAGCAAATGAAACGTTTAATGACATTAAGTTTTTAAAATATTTGATAGCCCTTCAGCCGGTAAGAATAATTAATTGGGATGGTACGTATGATGGCGCAGAGGCACATATGAAGTTTTGGTTTTTTGGATGGAAAGATTTTAAAGTTACTCATGGTGAAAATAGGAGTGAGAAAAACCTATTTTCTTTCAAAGATATTGGTTCTGTTTTGCCTTTTGGGTTATCGAAGTGGGAGCATACCCACATTGTTTTAAAAAAAGAAAACAATGTAGAAATTATTGATGAATTAAATTTCAAAGGGCCAAATAGTCTGATCATGTTTTTTGTAGCGCCAGTTCTCATTTTCCCAATTTTTTTGCGTAGAGTACTTTACAGGACTTATAGTTGGGATTGATGTCCAAACAAAATAAAAGATATCTACCATCTAAGATGTGCCCTATTTGTGATCGACCATTTATATGGAGAAAAAAATGGAGATTGAACTGGGATGAAGTAAAGTATTGTTCAAAAAAATGCTCAGGTAATAATAAAAAGAACGTTTTGAGCGTTTCATTGTAATTTTATTTTGTTATCTTATCTTTTTTAATACTAAAATTAAATATGAATAGAAGAGAGTTTATAAAAAACAGCTGTGGCATTGCATGTGCTTGTGTAGGTATATCTGCTATCAGTTTACTTCAAAGTTGTGAAGATAATAAAGCTTATGAACAGAATACCAATGAGGGAGGGGGTACTCCTGATAGTGATAATCAAATAGTCATTAGCTTACAAGACTCTCCATATCAAAATTTAACTAATGTTGGTGGCACCGCTGTAATGAGTTCAAATTCAATCGATTCATTAGGACTGCTTTTGATACGATCTTCTGAAACGCAAATTAAAGCATTTTCTAGGAGGTGTACTCATTCTTCTTACCGAGTAAATGCATTCAACAGTCAAGGTTTAGCAGTTTGTAGTTCTGGTCATGGCGGTAGCTTTAACACGAATGGACAAGTTGCTGCTGGCCCTCCTAATGCAAATCTTGCTTCTTACAACACAACTTTAGAAAATGATACCTTAACTATTTTTGGTTAGAAAGAGAATATTATGCTAAAAAATATAAATTTATTTATAGTCTCATTGCTAGCGATAGAGTTTTTTTCATTATTGCTTGGATATGGCACACACTTTGAACATTACAAATATGCTATTATGCTTAGCATAGTGATTTTAAACTATCTTTTTATCAAGAGTCAGTCTAAAGTCAAAGTATTGAAACAGCCTAGTAACAAACAATTATAGGAGCGATTGTTATGAATTTTAAGTATATAGTTTACATTGCATTATTCACATCATTCTTTTTAAATCAGTTAGATGCAGGTTGTGGCTCCTGTGCAGCTGACAGGAATAAGACTAAAAAGGCCTTCATTGAAAATATACCATCTAATGGTAAGATCGATGGTAAAACATTTGCCTCATGCGGAATGTGTAATTTTGATACTGGGGAAAGAAATTGTGGTTTATCTGTTAAGATAGGTAAAGATGTGATTAAGGTTGTAAATGTAGATATTGATGCTCATATCGATTCTCATGCCAAGGACGGGTTCTGTAATGTTGTTAGAATTGTAAAGGTTAAAGGTAAAGTCAAAAATAATAAACTTTACGCTGACTCTTTTTCAGTATTATAATTTTAGCTACGAACCTTTTTAAAATAATATACGCTACCAGTCGCTGTAAGTCCGATTCCAAGTAAAGATGGAATTGGGGCTGTTATAAGAGTTAGTGTTAAGAAAGAAGTATACAAAACTAGTACTATTATCATGCTAGTTGGGTAGAGGAATGCTTTATATGGCCTATCTTTATCAGGATATTTTTTTCTCAAAATATAAATAGAGCCGAAAGTTAGTATATTAAAAATAGTACTCGTAGCAGAGAAAAAATCAATTACAGTTTCATACATATTATTTCCTGTATCTCCAGACTGAAAGTAGCTTGATAAAATTGCCCCAGTGAGAAGTACGGTAGCCCATACTCCTTGGCCAATTAGAGCATTATTTGGAGTGGCATAGGTTGGATGAAGCTTTTTGAAGCTGTCAAAAAAAAGTCCATCTCTTGCCATAGCGTGCCATGATCTGCCCTTACACAGAATTTGAGTACTTATATTGCCGAAAGCATTTATTGCTACTGCAATCGAAATTAAAATTCCTCCAGTAGCGCCCATGACAACTTCAACTGCTTTTGTGGCAACCCATTTATTTTGCTTTATAGTTTCAATGTCTAATTGATATATATAGCCAACATTCGCTCCGAGATATAAAACCATTATCCCAGATATTCCTAAAAATAAAGAAATAGGTAAGGTTTTTCCTGGGTTTTTAACCTCTTCGGCCATGTATGTTGCACCTTCCCATCCACTAAAGGCAAAAAAGGAATACCTTAATGCTGCTCCTATAGCTAATACAGTATGCCATCCAAAATCCTCAGGCCAGAATGGGTCTGTGAAGTGACTTGTATCACCAGTAGAAAACCCTGTTAAAGTGATACCTATAATTGCACCGACAGCAATTACTTTAGTAGCACCAAAAATAACTTGAAATTTCCCACTTAAACTCACTCCAAACAGATTTATTGCCGTTAAAAGCCAAATGGTAAATAATGATAGAATGAAAGTGGGAAAGATTCCAAAGGGCTCACCAGAAATAATTTGAAATATTGCATTAATGAATTCTGTAAAAACAAGCGAGACAGCTACTATTGAAGCAGTCTCAGAAACAAAAAACATTGCCCACCCTCTTAAAAAGGCAATATATGGTCCATAAGCCTCTTTTAAAAAAACATATGGACCACCTGATTTTGGGATCATTGCAGTTAGCTCTGCATAGACTACAGCACCAAAAATAGTGATTATACCACCAAGTACCCAAACTAGCCCAAAAAGAGACGTACAACCCACTAACGCCATTATTGGGGCTGGTGTCCGAAAAATTCCTGAACCAATAATCCTGCTAATTACAATTGCGGTTGATTCTTTGATTCCTAAATTTTTTTTGTAATCTGTCAAAATGAATTGTTTATATGAATATGATTTTACAAATGTATACTGCTGCAATTACTCCAACGGCATCAGCAATCAAACCTGCTATGAGAGCATGTCTTGATTTTCGAATACCAACAGATCCAAAATAGACAGCTAATACATAAAAGGTGGTTTCAGTAGATCCAAACATTGTTGCTCCTATTTTCGTAAACAATGAATCTGTACCATATTCATTTACAAGGTCTGTGAACAGGCCCAATGATCCACTTCCTGATAATGGTCTCATTATAGCAAGAGGGACATTTTCTGGAGGGAAGCCGATAGCATTTAAAAAAGGAGATATTAGGGAAATGAATAATTCCATTGCGCCAGAGGCTCTAAACATTCCTATGGCAACAAGAATTGCTATGAGATATGGCATTATTCGAACAGCAATATCAAAGCCATCTTTTGCTCCATCGACAAATGATTCATAAACTTTTATTTTTTTAAAGACTAGGCCATAAAATGGTATGCCAACTAGCAAAAATGGAATGATATATTTTGAGATCTGATTTGTTAATAAGATAAAGCTATCGA
The DNA here is from genome assembly GCA_038127595.1 of bacterium. GTDB lineage: Bacteria > Fidelibacterota > Marinisomatia > Marinisomatales > UBA1611 > TMED80. The sequence continues at coordinate 6,201 of JAYPIC010000033.1, forward strand.
TCATGCTAATTCCTTGCTGTTATCCAATTTAAATCGATCCATTTTTGACAACATTTTAACTGATACTATAGCTGCTACCGTGGATAGAGATGTTGCAAATATTGTTGTTATGAATATTTGACTAGAAGATGCACCCATTAGACCCACTACTGTAGCAGGCAAAATGATTTGAACACTTGATGTATTGATTGCTAAAAAGGTACACATAGCGTCTGTTGCTGTATCTTTTTGTTTGTTAAGACTCTGAAGCTGCTTCATTGCTTTAAGACCTAAAGGTGTTGCAGCATTTCCTAGCCCTAGCATATTTGCTGCCATATTAAGAACTATGGAGCCTATTGCAGGATGATCACTTGGGACATCTGGAAATAGTTTTATTGTTATTGGGCGTATTAGTCTTGCAATAATATTAATAAGGCCGGATTCCTCAGCAATTTTCATTATACCTAGCCAAAGCGCCATAATACCAATTAAGCCAATAGCTATTTCTACGGAGGTTTTTGACATAGAAATTGCAGCTTCAGTTACTTGATCTATTCTTCCTGTAATTGTCCCGACAACTACAGATATTAAAATGAGTCCAAACCAGATATAATTAAGCATAAATAAATCTATAGTTGAACCGCGTTATCAATTAAAGTAACTGGCATTTCTTTGTTTTTTGTGTCAATTTCAGTATTAATAGATAGAGGTAATGTTGATTGGAATTTTCCATGACCGCAAGGAAAATTTGATAAAATAGGTACGTTAAGGTCTCCACAGATATCTAAAATAATTTGATCAATATTCCTTTCAAATTTTACTTCTTGGTCTTTCATATCTTTTAATTCACCAAAAATTAATCCTTTGATGTTATCAAACATGCCAGCTTCTCTCATATGAACAAGCATCCTTTCAAAGGAATATAAATACTCATCGATGTCTTCCAAAAATAAAATGGTTCCATCTGTATTTAAACTGTCATCAGTCCCTAGTCTATTAACTAGTAGACACATATTGCCGCCCCATAAAGGTCCAGAAGCAACACCATGTTTTAGTATTTTGGTTTCTAGCCCTTCTGGGCTATAGATTTTTATAAATTTTTCTCCAGCAAGCACTCTCTGCATTAGGCTGTAGTTATACTCAACCCATGAATCTCTGTAGGTTGTAAGCATCGGTCCATGGAATGTGACTATGGAGGTTTTTTGAGTAATTGAAGTCAGCAAAGCTGTGATATCACTGTACCCAATAAAAATTTTAGGGTTTTCTTTTATTAAATTATAATCTAATAGTGGTAAAACTCTATTGGCACCATAACCTCCTCGAGCACAAAAAATAGCATCGATATCTGAGCTTCCAAACATTTCATTAATGTCATCTGCTCTTTGCTCAGGAAGTCCGGCAAAAGGTCCCCATTTAAGATCATTACTTTTCCCAAATTTCAGTTTATATCCTAGGTTTGTAAAATATTTAGATGTTAAGGATAATATTTCTCCATCTAACCAATAGGAAGGGCTAACGATTCCAATAGTAGAGTTTTTATGAAGTGCTTTTGGTTTAATCATATATAATACTTTTTACAATTTGATCATGAACGCGGGCATATCTAGATGAGTAGTCAGTATAGCCATTCATTAGAATGGAAAATGCCACATCACCATACTTTTTTGATTTTATGTAGCCAGCAAGGTTTCGAACTCCTGATAATCCACCAGTTTTTGCCCTGACTAGGTCACCCTCATCTACTAAACGCTTTTCTAGAGTACTGTTCTCCCAGCCTCCTCCAGGAAGAGTTGAAATAAAATCATCTTTATATTCACTATTATACATCCATTTAAGCAATGAATTTAACTGAGCTGCGCTGGTCAAATTATATCTAGAAACGCCAGATCCACCAGCTAGTCTCATATTAGATGTATCGATCAGGACTTCTTTCGCTAGAAAAGATTTTATGCTATCTAAGCCAACTTTCCATGTACCAGGTAATGTATCTAATGCTCCGATAGATTTAACAAAAAGCTCTGCGGTCAGGTTATCACTCTCATTCATTAAGTTTGTAGCTGAATGTATTAAAGGTTTTGATAAATGATTGCTTATTTTTTTATAGCTTTTATTTAATGTCTTCTTTTTTGAAAAGGTTTTTACTTTTGCTCCATACTTTTCTAGAGACTCTTTAAATACTACCCCAGTGAAAGTAGAAGGGTCGTAAATATTTCTGTAAAGCGTATCTACATCAGAAGTATCAATGATTTCCCCATATGCATTAAAGTTATTTTTGTTCAAAACCCAATCTCTGTCAATTTTTAATTTTTTTTGTACTGAATCCTGAACAGTAATTGATTCATTTTTAAATTTAATAAAAGATGTTTTAGGATAGTAATCAATGGATGCAGACTTTCCTGCAGGGCCTGGTTTAATGTAAAAATCAATACAATTATCATTTACTGAAAGAGCACTTATTGGAGCTGCATACCACCATGGACCTTCATCCCACATCCAGCCCTCTCCATAGTTTAAACTATCAAGAAAGGTATCATCGATAAAAAGGGTATCAATATTTTTATATTTTTTTGATACCTCTAAAGCTAGAGAATCTAATTCTTTGACAGATAAGTCTGGGTCTCCACCTCCCTTTAGAATTAGGTTCTTTGTATCAGAAAAAACATCAGTTTCAAATTGATGATCTTTTCCTAAAAAATATAATGCTGCAGCACTAGTGTAGAGTTTATTTGTACTAGCTGGCATTAATAGTTTTTGGCTATTATAGTCATAAATTACTTTATTGTCTTTTAGAGATATGACTTGAATGCTCATATTTAAATCGATTTCAGAATTTTCAATGATTTTATTAATCTTATTTCTAAGGTTTATTGAACCTTCCATTTTGTAGAAAGATTTTGGAGGCGCACAGCTCGAAATTATTGCGGTAAAAAAAAGTAATATAAAATTGGGGCTCTGTTTAAACATATCAATCATTTTAATGATAAAATAAATGTGTCAAGTAGCATATGTCCAAAATTGAATGACTCATTAGCTCCCTCAAGTCCAAGGTTATGCTCCTCAACAAATGCTTCCGTTGCCTCTATATGTGGTTGGAATCCCCAAATTGGTTTTTCTATTGATTCAATCCCTTCAATATCAACCATTTCGCTCGAAGCAATTACATTAAATTTTGGTGGAGGTGTTGTAATTCCATCCTGATGAGAATAGAGCAATAATCCAGATTTAGAACTCCCCCATAGAGAACTTTTTTTAATGTTTACTTTACGATTTCCTCTTTCAATCTTTTCATTCCAAAGCGGCTCTACTATGCCACCAAAAATTTTACCAATTAGTTGATGGCCGTAGCACAACCCCATAATTGGAATATTAATTTCTGTAGCTTGTAAAATCACCTTTTCTATTTCATCTTGCCACTTATTTTTATCGTTTACTGATGTAGCGCTGCCAAGGATAATGATACCTAATGTGTTTTCATTGAATTCGTTATGCATACTTTTTGTACCGTAAAGAGCTGGTAGGTGGTATGTAACACTGAAAGGGGCTACTTTAACGATACGGTTAAAAGACTCTAAAGATGGCGTAACCACCGCTGGGTCAATAACCATAAGGCTTTCATTATTTTTCATTACTTGTAATTATTTATATATCTTCTGAGTTAAAAAGTAGCGTATTTTTGATATTGGTACGAAGTTTTATTTATTTTAAAAATTAACCTGTTTAAGATTTAACACATTTTAATGACTAAAAAAAATATATCCACCTCTAACTTAGTTTTTAAAAATATTTTCTCACAAAATTTGATTATGCTTTCATTAATCAAATTATCAATGGTCCTTTTAGTGAGCTTTTTTGTCAGTTGTGACAGGTCTGGTTTTACTAATAAAAATAAAGTAAAACTATCTGATGAGATGCAAGATATGTTAAATGCTTTATTAGATGGAGATTATATTGTAGAAGCAGAGCCATTTTTTCAAGCAGAAGATAATGATGAACTCATTGGTGAGTACATTCATGTTGATTCAGTTTCATCCGGTATTAATTTTAAAAATAGTTGGAATCCAGATAAGAAATATAAAGGTCAGCTAGGTAATTCATTTATTGCCGCAGGCGTTGCAGTAGGAGATTACAATAATGATGGTTTACAGGATTTATTTTTAGCAAGGCAGCAGGACGGAGGAAAACTTTTTCAGAATATTGGTGGGTTTAAATTCAAAGATGTTACAAAAAAAGTTGGTATTAACTCAGCTCCTTTTTGGAGTACAGGTGTTTCTTTTATTGATATTAATAACGATGGCTGGTTAGATATTTATGTTTGCGCGTTCGATAGCCCTAACAAACTGTATATAAACAATCGTGGCAAGTTCAATGAGTCGGCTGGAGAATTTGGATTAGATTTTAGCGGTGCAAGCGTATCGATGTCATTTGCTGACATCGATTTAGATGGAGATCTAGATGCATACCTACTTACCAATAGACTTCAGGATACTGATTCAACGCTAAATGTTAAAACTCTTAAAAACAAACCTGATCCATACGTTATAGATCCAAAATATGAAGAGGTGGGGTACTTTATTAAAAGGCCGGGTAAAGTCCCGTTGCTTGTAAATGCAGGACAGTTTGATCACCTATATCTCAATGATAATGGTAAGTTTATTAACGTAACCAAAGAATCTGGTATAGGTAAAAATCCTTATTATGGATTATCGGCAACTTGGTGGGATTATAATGATGATGGACTACCTGATCTTTATGTTGCGAATGATTATATGGGACCAGATCATTTATTTCAGAATTTGGGGCAAGATAAAGATGGAATTACTCAATTTAAAGATGTTGTTTCAAGTGCTCTTCCTTACACCCCATGGTTTTCAATGGGTTCTGATTATAGCGATATTAACAATGATGGACTAATGGATTTGATGGCTTCAGATATGGCTGGCAGTAATCATTACAGAGATAAAGTATCAATGGGTTCGATGAGTGGACCAAATAGTGAAGCATGGTTTTTAAATTTTCCAAATCCTCCTCAGTATATGAGGAACACTTTATTTTTGAATACTGGTACTGAAAGATTTATGGAAATAGCATATTTAGCTGGACTAGCAGCGACAGACTGGACTTGGACTGTGAAATTTGGAGATCTAGATAATGATGGTTTTGAGGATGTTTACTTTACAAATGGTATGTCCAGGGATTTTGTAAACGGAGATTTAAAGGACAGGTTCAGGGTTATAACAAATAATGATGAAAAAGCCTTGAAAGAGTCAGACCTATGGGAAAATGAAAAACCATATAAGCTTAGTAATATGGTATTTAAAAACTTAGGCAATTATAAATTTAAGGACACCAGTATAAAATGGAACCTAGATTATTTTGGGGTAAGTACAGGGTCAGCTTTAGGCGATTTGGATAATGACGGTGATCTTGACATTGTCATGAATGGCTTTGATGAAGAAATTCGTATTTATCGTAATGAACTTAAATCTGGCAATTCAGTACGGGTAATTCTGGAGGGTTCAGAGAGTAATTTTCAAGGCCTTGGCTGTAAGGTTATTGCTATTTATGATGGGGGAAAAAAGCTGACAAGATATTTATCTAGCTCTCGTGGTTTTATGAGCTCTAGCGAATCAGTATTGCACTTTGGAATAGCAAACGAAGAGAAAATAGATAGTTTATTTATTTACTGGCCTTCAGGTGCTAAACAATTTATTTCTAACCTGCCTGCTAATTTAACATACAGAATTAAAGAAAAATCCTCATCTGAAAAAAGAGAGGCTAAAGTCGATCCAATGTTTGTAAAGGATAGAGGTAGCCTATCAAAAATTGTTCATCAGGAAAAAATATATGATGATTTTAAAAGGGAAAACCTATTACCAAATAAATTATCGCAACTTGGTTCTGGTGTTTCATGGGGAGATGTTGATGGAGATGGAGATGATGATATTTTTGTTGGTGGGTCAAAGGGTTTTCCTTCAAAGCTTTACATCAATAAAGGCAAACAGAAATTTGAAAATAAATTTCAACCTGTTTTTATAAATGATTCAAAATATGAAGACATGGGCTCAGTGTTTTTTGATCCTGATCGAGATGGCGATCTTGACCTGTTCGTAGTTAGCGGCGGGGTAGAGTGCGAACCTGGTGATCCAATTTTGCAAGATAGACTATATATAAATGATGGGAATGGTAATTTTGGTAGGGCAGCTGAAGGCCTAATACCTAAACTAAATGAGAGTGGTAGCGTGGTATCAGTCGCGGATATTAATCAGGATGGTAGAGACGATCTTTTCATTGGCGGAAGGACAGTCCCGGGTAATTACCCTTCGAGCCCACGCTCCTTCATTTTAATTAATTCTGGAGCCAGGTTTATTAATGAAACTCAAAAGGTTGCGCCATCATTAGCTAATGCGGGAATGGTTACCTCAGCTATTTTTTCTGATGTAAATAATGATGATTGGCCCGATCTTCTCGTTACTTATGAGTGGGGACCAGTTCGTTTTTATCTTAATGATAAAGGGATATTATCTGATAAGACATCTATGGTTGGCCTTGATTCTAAAATAGGATGGTTTAGTAGTATAAGCCCTGGTGATATTGATAACGATGGAGATATCGATTTCATTGTTGGAAATACAGGATATAATACGAAGTATAAGGCCTCATATTTAAATCCCGAGATCTTATATTATGGAGATTTTGAGGGGAATGGTAAGAAAAACATTGTCGAGGCAAAATTTGAAGACAATGTATGCTTTCCTCGTAGAGGGCTAGGCTGTTCTAGTGATGCTATGCCAATTATTAAAGAACGATTTCCGACTTATCACCAGTTTGCTATTTCATCAGTCGATCAGATTTATTCTCAAGAGTTATTAGATAAAGCTCAAAAATTTGAAGTGAATGAGCTTGCTTCAGCTATCATAGAAAATAGAACAACTAAAGAGGGTAAAATTCAATTTTCCTTTCAGCCTCTTCCAAGGATAGTACAATCTAGTCCAATATTTGGTACCGCATTATGCGATGTTAATGGAGACGGTAATTTAGATCTATATGTTGTCCAAAATTTTTCCGGGCCTCAAAGAGAAACGGGATACATGCGAGGTGGGGTGAGTCATCTTCTGCTCGGAGATGGGATGGGTAATTTTACAGCAATTTCTCCAAATGAAAGTGGGTTAGTGGTCAGTGCTGATGCCAAAAGTTTAACTATGAATGATGTCGATCAAGATGGTAAAGTTGATTTTCTAGTAGGCGTTAACAATGGAAAATTTCTTTCATTTATCAATGATATTGATTTTAATGGTAGTGCTATAAGATTATCAGATCTTCCCAAGGGCAAACATTTTATAGGAGCAAAGATCTGGCTTCATTTTAAAAACGGAAATATTCAAATGCATCAGCTTAGTGGTAGTTCAGGGTATTTATCACAATCTGGACCTGTGGTCTATATTGGTGATAAATCTGATATCAAAAAAATGATTATAAAATGGCCTAATGGTTCAAAAGATGAAATAAATTTCTCTAATTCACCTGAGTTATTTAGTTCAACATTCTAAAGTTCTGGTCATATAAAATAGGAAATGATATGTTAAGTAATATAACTTTATAGTCAATGAAGTTTCATTTAAGCCTTACCACATTTCTTATCCTATTATTTTCTTGCTCAGGAATTGAAAAAAGTAATATCACTTTTGCGGGCAAGATAAAGAATAATACTGAGCCCATTGTCAAGGTATCAAACTACAAAAGCAGCTTGAGTGAGGAAATTGAGATTGATTCTTCTGGGAATTTTAATGGTTCCTTTTTGATAGATAAGGAAGGCTATTATTACTTTCAAATAGGCAGGTCATACACAACAGTATTTTTTTCTCCTAATAATAAAGTATTCGTAGATATAGATGCAGATAGCTTTTTTCAGAAAATTTCTTATTCAGGGACATTACAAAAAGAAAATAATTATAATGTCTCAAAGTCAAAACTTCGATCAAAGCTTGTTGGGGATGCTAAGGAATATTTTGTTGTTCCCCTAGATGAATTCTTGTCAAAAATAGATAATACCAAAAGACAACTTTTGCAATTATTGGAGAGTAATACTCAACTAAATGAAAAGACTAAAGCAATTGAAAGAAAAATAATTCATTATGAATATCTTCAGGCTTACAATAATTACCAAAAGTTTTACAGCTATCATAAAAAAGTAAACGCAGATCTTCCTGCTGATTATTATGAACCTGTAATTAATATGGATCTTAACGATGATGAAATGTTCAGGTATTCTAGAGCGTACAGGAATTTAGTGGTTGAAAATTTTAGATTGTCCTCCAAAAAAGCATTAGCAGAAAATCAACAAATTGATATTATTGATTTTGTTGAAGGGCAAATTAAAAAGATGAACAGTCAAGATATAAAAGAGCAATTTACAAGTATGTTGATCAGGCAAATGAAACAGTCTAATTCAAATATAGACAGAGATTATATCAGAATAGATTCACTTTTAACAACAAAGAGAATGAAAGATAAACTTTTTCTCAGGTATAGGTCTGCAAAAGAAAATACATCGGGAGCTGTGGCAGTCGATTTTAACTATGAAAATTTTGAAGGAGGCAGAACTTCACTTAAAGATTTGTCTGGCAAGATTGTGTATATCGATGTTTGGGCTACATGGTGCGGCCCATGTATTAAAGAAATGCCAGCTCTTAAAGAACTTGTAGACTATTACAAAGGTAAAGATATCGAATTTGTTAGTGTCTCCATAGATAGTGAAAAAGATTACCAAAAATGGAGAAAAATGGTACCAGAGAAAAACGTTGGTGGGATACAGCTTTATGATCCTGAGGGTCTAAATTCATCCTTTATGAAATCTTTTAGCGTTAGTTTAATACCTAGATTTATGATGATTGATAGACAAGGAAAGATTATTACTGCACATGCGCCGAGACCATCTTCAGAAAATATAAAAGCATTTATTGATAGCCATTTAAATGACAATAAACCAAAAGTGGTTAAGTTTAAAACTTCATAATGTAGGAGGGAGATATGATCTACCAATGTAAAAAAGTAATACTATTCAGTTTTTTTATTATGGCATTTTGCTTTGCAAATTCTGACTCTATTTCAGATGAAGCCTGTTCTTTGAACGCACAAAGCACTCAGGCCTTAATGCTCACTCCACCAACTATTGTTATAGACCATGTTGGCCTTAACACCGTCGATACTCTTCCCGATTATATTCCTCCTTATACAGAAGTTCTTGTTGATGTTCTTGTGAACGGAGGTGTAGACGAGGACGATATTGAACCTGGTGGTGTTGTTTTAAATTGGCAGGAAAATTCTTTGAGCGCTCCAGTTTACATGCGTGCAATGCCCAGACTGTATAATCTTTTGTATCAAAATTATCATTATATAAAGCGCATAGATCCCTATGGTAATGGTAATAAAATTTATTGGTGGGTTACTGCCTTAAACACTAGTGGAGAACAATCTTCTACTGAAATTGATTCTTTTGTCATAGGAACTTTATCAATTGATGATAGTATTTTGCCAGAGAGGATAAGTCTTAAAGGCAATTTTCCTAACCCTTTCAATCCATCCACTCAAATTTATTTTCATGTGCTAGAAAGATCTCAAATTGATCTAAAAATATTTTCCCTCAACGGAGATTTAATAAAATCGTATCCTGCGAAATATTTTGATAGTGGAACAAATTTTATTGAATGGAATGGATTGAATGATAAGTACAATTCCGTACCATCAGGAGTGTATGTTTATAAAATCAAAAGCACGAACCAAATTATGTTTGGGAAAATGACCCTATTAAAGTAGTGACTCACAATTTGATTAAACCGGTCTTTCTTCTTTTCTTTATTTCATTCGTACAACTATATGCACAATCTTTTACTGTCTCTGGCACGGTCTTAAATGAAAAAGGTCAGCCTCTCATAGGTGCTAATGTTTTTATTGATGGCACTGCATTGGGGTCTGCAACTGACATTGAAGGTAACTATCAAATAAAGAAAATTCCATCTGGCAAAAAATACACTATTACTGCAATGTTCATTGGTCATAGAACAATGACCAAAGAAATAATTGATCCTGATAAGGCACTAATAAAAATAGATTTTGAACTTGTCATGTCTTTAGTAGACCTTGATGAGGTAGTGGTAGCTGCAAGCTTTAGTGAAAGAAAAAAACGTGCTCAAGCATCTCCAGTAACAATAATTTCTCAAGATGAGTTAAGGAAAATGCCAGTTAGGAGTATAGATGAGGTTTTAACAGGTAATGTGCCTGGTGGATTTGCTAGCCTTCCCTCTAGGCCAGGGCAGAATAATTCTGCATTTACGATAAGAGGTGGTACTAGTGGTTCTGGAAGGCCTCTTGGCGATGTTAAGATCTATATAGATGGTATAGAGCTATTAGGGTTTGATATGCAGTCTTACCCAGGTATAGCTGATTTTGTTGACCCATCCGATATTGAAAAGATTGAAGTATTAAGAGGACCTATGGGGTCAACCCTTCATGGCTCAAATGCCCAGAGCGGTATCATTCAAATATTTACAAAAAAAGGATCCAGTTTAAACAGGACTAAAATACGTATGAAGCTAGCCAGTAAAATTACTGAGGCTCCCATTCTTGATAAAAATGCATCAGGCAGGGAGATGATGTTTACGTTAAGCGGAGGCAATAGTGCTAAAACAAGCTATAGTCTAGGAGTAAATAAATCTATCGATGAGGAAGTTATGCCAAGCAATGGAAGTGATATTGATAGGCTTAAAATGCATGGTTCTATAAATACTAAGATTGGATCTGCAGTAATTGACCTTAAAACATATCACAGTTGGGGGAGTCAAGGATTTATTAGCAACTTATTTCATTTACTTGAATATAAAAATGAAAGGTCTTGGGATAATGCACCATCCCATTGGGATGACTCTTTATCAAATGGCGGGACAGAATATTATAAACCTGGATTTAGTTTAAATATTTCGCAGAGTTTTAGTAAGAATCTTTATCATAGCTTGGTTATCGGAAATGACTCAAAAAAGTTTTTATATAAAAAATATTATGAAAGTTCAGAGCAGTCGTATTTAACCGAAAATTGGAATAGATACACACTAAATTATTTTTGGAATTATAAAAAGCCGGTTCATAAAGGCTTAAAAATAGATTTTACTACAGGAATGCAACAAACAATGAGCAATCATTTGAGATTGTCTGGCAAGCTTGACGAAGTAAAAGATCAGTATTATTATGAAGACTTTGATGATGCTTCCATTGTTGACCAGAGTAATAGGAATTCAGGTTTTTACGCTGAGCTAGTAACAGATTTTAGAGATAAATTTTTTGTCACAATTGGCCAGAGGATTGAACAGAATGAGTATTTTGGTAAGGACTACGGTACTCATTTTAGCCCTCGATTAGGCTTTTCTTATTTATTTAATTTTGGTAAGTCGATCTTAAAAACTAGAGGCGCATGGGGAAGTGGTGGTATTAATCCTCCTAAAGCGATGCAGGCCTTACCAAGTGAATCAAGCTACAGCATTAACATTGGAAATCCTGATTTGAGACCGGAAAGACAATCTGGATATGAAATTGGAGCAGATTATTATTATGGGGATAATTTTTTCATTGAGGTGACATATTTTGATCAATTATTTTTAGATGGTATAGCAAATGACCCAAGCATTGATGACCTTTTTACAATAAAGCAAGAGTATTGGTACATAAATCTTGGACAAATATTAAATAAGGGTATCGAAGTTGCTGCAAAGACCAGGGTTTTTGACTTTTTCGATGTTAGTGCTAACTACACGTACCTTGATAGTAGGTGGGGAGAAGATTCTTTGAGGCAGAATGATCCGATTTATGAAGGATTTTATAATAAAGGAGTACAACGAACTGATGTACCATCGCAAACAGGTAATGTTTCTATTAGTTTTAATATTCCAGGTACAAAGTACACATCTAAAAAAGGCGGTTCTATTTCATTTGATCTCAGTTATATAGGTAAGCGTAAGGGTAGAGATTGGCTAATGTATTATGACGGTCTATATAATCCAGATATACAGCCTTTCACCTACTATAGTAGTGAAATATTAATGGATTATGATTCATTTTATAATGCTCGATTTAGGCTTAATTATTGGTTAACTAAAGAAGTTTCAACTTATATTGATATAAGAAATCTTAATAATCATACAGATATTTCTAGATCCATAACCGAACCTGCGCTAGGTAGACAAATTATCTTTGGATTTGATTTAGATCTTTAAGTTTTATTTTATCCTCATCTTTAGAAACTATATTTTTTCATATTTATTCATTTCTAATGTTAAAGATCTAAATTTAGATCATTAGATAATCTTAATTTTTATAGAATCTCAGTTAATTAATTTTTTTTTATTTTTTTATTTTATATCTAGGATTTTTGAAAAAATAAAAATTATATTTATTGTGCTTTAAATTATTGACAGGCCATTGATTGGTGATACTATTTGTTTGTACCAAACAAATGTAATTAAGATTTAAAGGTTAACCTAAACAAGGGAGAACAAGTATGAAAAAAATGTTAATACTATTTCTTTCCGCTCTGCTCATTTCAGCAACCTATGCTGAAGATTATCATCCAGGAGCTGATTTCACAGTAGCAAATAAGTTGATGTTTCATGGAGACCCCAACTTCAGTGATTTCTCAGTACTTGGCGCACAAAGTGTGATGGCAGGGATGGATTTTGATGCCGATGGCAATGCAGAAATTTTATTTACCATTGATGAAACACTACCACCAGGTGGACCAGATCCTGGTAAGGTTGGTGTATATCTGTATGAAGCAGATGGCAATGGCGGATATAGCTATGTGTGGCATTTTGTGTCCCCTGATCCTGGTAACAGTCTTCCAGGGCTCGGGCATGGCGACATAGATGCAGATGGAAACCATGAAATTTATTTTGGTGTCGCTCCAGCAGCTGGTGCCAATGACGATACATGGGGAACATATATTTTTGAACAAGAAAATGGAGTTTTTCCATCTACAGCAACACATCTTCTTAG
>JAYPIC010000034.1:0-17978 GCA_038127595.1 bacterium
ATGTTAGGTGTTAAAAGGTCTTTTATTAAAAAAAATGTTGGTCATGATTTTCACTTCGATAATAGTAGGGGGAAAAGTGAGTTAGGATTAAAGTACACATCTTCGAAAAAAGCTGTCTCAGATTTTTTCCAACAATTCATAGAACACGATTTAATATAAATCGTTTTTATGAAACAATTCTTTTTTTTCAGAATAGCTCTTTATATCGCGAGCATTTTTTTTGTTTCCTCATGTAAAAATGAGGGAGAGGTCTATATCAATAAAAATTTAAATGCAGAGTATATAGAATTTTGGTTGAGCGATGAGTCAGAATTTAAAATTTTTTCAAAACAAACAATCGGCGTAGATACGGGAAGAGTCCCGGAAGGTACTTTTGAAAATATTATTATAGACACCAACCAAGTTTATCAGGAAATGGATGGATTTGGATTTGCACTTAATGGTGGAAGTGCTATGCACCTTTTTAACATGGACCAGTCATCAAGATCAGCTCTTTTATATGAACTGTTTGGGAATGACGAAAACAGTATAAGTGCGTCTTATTTAAGAGTCAGTATTGGGGCATCTGATTTGGATGAATATCCCTTTTCATACAATGATCTTCCGGATGGGGAAACTGATATTGGGATGGATAATTTTGATTTAGGTTATGATAAATTATATCTTATACCAATTTTAAAGCAAATAATAGAAATTTCCCCTGACATTAAAATAATGGGCTCTCCTTGGTCGCCTCCTGTTTGGATGAAAACAAATAAAAGTACCATAGGGGGAAGTTTGCTTCCAGAATATTATGACGCTTATGCGTTGTATTTTGTAAAATACATTCAGTTAATGAAAAATGAAGGCATCATAATTAGCTCAATCACCATTCAAAACGAACCTCTTCATGATGGAAATAATCCAAGCATGCACATGACATCATCGGAACAAGCATCATTTATTAGCCAATCTCTTGGTCCTGCATTTTTACATAACCAAATTGATACAAAAATCATAATTTATGATCACAATGCAGATAATATTGATTACCCTATTTCGGTTTTAAATAATTCAAACGCACGCCAGTATGTAGATGGAAGCGCATTTCATTTATATGGTGGTGATATTAATGACCTAAGTGAATTGAAAAATACTCACCCAGATAAAAATTTATATTTTACAGAGCAATGGGTGGGTGCGCCAGGTAATTTGTATGGGGACCTCCGTTGGCATATTCGAAACCTAATTATTGGTGCTACAAGAAATTGGTGCAAAACAATTATAGAATGGAACTTATCTTCTGATGAAAATCAAAAACCACATACTGAGGGAGGGTGCAGTAGCTGTTTAGGTGCTGTAACAATAACTGGGAATAGTGTACAACGGAATACTGCTTATTACGTTATTGCGCATGCCTCAAAATTCGTTCCACCGGGTTCTGTTCGACTTCATTCATCTAGCTCTTCAACTTTACCAAATGTATCTTTTTTAACACCAGAAGAAAAGATAGTTACTATAGTTCTTAATGATAGTAGTAATAAAATTAATTTTAACATAATACTGGATGGTAAAGATATACATTCCAGTTTAAATGCAGGTGCAATTGGTACATTTGTTCTAAATTAGAGGAATTGATTAATTTTTTTTATGAGATTAATTAAAGAATCTTGCGTTGAAACATATGATGAAGCAATGAATGCTGAAATCCGAGGAGCTGATAGGATTGAACTTTGCTCTAGACTTGACTTAGATGGCTTAACGCCCTCAAAAGAACTGGTTAAAAGATTGGTCAGTGATTTGACCATACCGATAAAGGTAATGGTAAGGCCTCGGAAAGGTGATTTTTGCTATTCTAATGAAGAGATCAATCAAATGCATAATGATATATTAGATTTTAAATCTTTGGGCATTTTTGGGGTTGTTTTTGGCGCTTTAGAATATGATAAAACAGTAGATATCAATGTTGTTAATGAATTAGTGTCCACATCAAATGGACTGGATGTAACATTTCATAAAGCAATTGATCAAACTAATGATTTACTTGATTCATATAAAAATTTACTCTTGCATACAAAAATAAACTCCGTTTTAACATCTGGTGGAGCTAAAAGCGCTGTTCATGGCTACAAGACATTAAAAAAAATGCTTAATATCAAATCAGACAAAGTTAGAATTATAATTGCAGGATCAATTACTCATGATAACTTATTGGAGGTGCATAATTTAATAGGCGGTGTTGAATATCATGGCAGGAGAATTATTGACATTTCCTAATACTGCAAAAATTAGTTTAAATTGGAATAGGGATAATTAGAATAGCAGTGGTTTTAAAAATAATAATATGAATGCTACAATTGGATATTTCATAGGATTTGCTCTAGGGTGTATAGCTATGTTCATTGCTATAAAACTTGATTTTTCATCTATTGCAAAGATGATTTTAATTTTTTCGCTACTCATTGGGAGCGTTATAATTAGTTGGGCTGGTGATGAAAAGTAGTTTATCTAGATTTTTATTTACCATAGTATTTTTAAGCCTATCATCTTGCAACATTGATGAGATTCCTCCTGAGGTAGTTAGTGATGTTCGAGGTTGGTTTACAATTGAAAGCAACAACATTGGTGTTAACCTAGCTTGGAGTGAGGTTTCGGATGATGATATTGATAAATACATAATATTTAAATCAACCGGTAATTCAGTTCTACAAGAAATTGGCGAAACAAAATTAAATTATTTTAAAGATAGTAATGTTGAATGGCTTGAAAGCTATCAGTATTTTATAAGATCTGTAGATGATATTGGCAATGAAAGTGAACTTTCTGATTCTGTTCTGGTCCGCGTTTATAGTGCGAGCGGTAATTGGGAATTATCTGATTACGATTCAACTTATTTATGTATAGATCATAATCAAGTAATTTCAACATCATCTGGGTCTTTTCAACAGAGAGGTTATTTTCTTACAGATGGTTATGAGCTTGTCATAAATGATGACTCTAATGATTCTACATCCTCTGTTGGTGATACTATTATATCAAAAATGCTTTTCTCTTCATGCAACCTAGATTCAAATACGTGGGCTGGAAACGGCTGGATGACCTTTCAAACTACTGTTTTAGATACAACAATTCTAGGGGATACAGTTAATATTACTAATAATAATTTTCCAGTTTATTTTGATATGAGACTATTGGATCCACAATCTGGAGAAATTGACTTCAGTTCTCCGCTGTTTCCTGATTTAAGATTAAAACATGCACTTCAATACTGTAATGGAAATGATATATTTAATTAATTTCCAGTAGCGCATTCTTGATTTGACTCCGGTCCAATCGTACCATGCTCATTAACCGCTCTTATTTTAAAACAATTTTGCACGCCAATTTCGCCTTCAAAAGTATATGTTGTAGTTTCTATCTCAAGAGTGTTTGGAAGATCATCTACGTAAATTTTATATGATGTGGCACTAGCAACAGAACTCCAATTTAAAATAAAACTAGTAGTATCTGCTTCAACAGATAATGTCGGTGCGAGAAGCTGAGTATGAGTAATAAGTTCAATTGGATTTGACTGAGGCCCTTCTTCACCAGAAAGGTCAAAGCTGGAAATTGTATAATTGTATACAGTCTCATAGTTAAGATTATCATCTAAGAAGGTAAGTTCTGATCCGTTATAAATGATAGTCCCATTCCGAAATAAGTTATACTCACTTGCTCCTTCAACATTTGACCAGCTCAATTGGATCGTGTTTTGTGATATTAATCCAGTAAAATTATCAGGTGTCCCTATATAAGGTTTATCACAAGTTGATTGTGATAATGGACTAGAAATACCATTACTATTTAGTGCTGCAATTTTGTAACAATATGTTGTATTAGGAGAAGTCGTTTGGTCTATGTAACTAGTTTCAAACGTTGAACCAATTATAACATCATCTCTCAGTATTAAGAACTGCTCTGCGCCAATAGGAGAATCCCATGAAAGTCCAATAGATTCTATGTAACGAGTTGTATTTAAAAAAGAAGGAGCGAGTAACTCAACTTCTGTTAATAGCTCCAGGGGGCTTGATTGAGGTCCTTCTTCTCCAATGTCATCCATACAAGATATTGTGTAATTATAAGTGGTGGCAAATGATAAATTTGCATCTGTATAGTTTAATGCATCACCGGTGTAAATTAAATTGCCATCCCTGTATAGTCTGTATTGATTAGCCTCTAGGACATTAGACCAGGTTAATCGTATTGTATCCTGAGATATTGCTCCAGTAAAATTACTTGGTGGAGCAATGAGTGCTTTTTCGCATTCAGTGCTTGATAGTGGCCCTGAAATAGCATAGCTGTTTACGGCAGATATTTGATAGCAGTAAAAAACTCCTGAGGTTATATTTCTGTCAATGTAATTGTTATTGATTGTTGAGGCTATTGTATCACCATCTCTGATAACAAGAAATTGCTCTGCTTCATATGGGATATCCCAAGATAAACCTATCGAATCAACATATCTTTCTGTGTTTAAAAACGATATTGACTCATTATAGTAGTTATCTACAATTACGTATATGGATTGCGCATTAGTTTCGTTTTCACTACTATCTATAGCTTTTGCACTAATTATGTGGTTACTATTATTGGGATACTCATATGTATTCCATGTAGCAACATATGGACTGTCAGTTAAAGTGAAGTTTAAAGAATCATCAATGGTTACTACCACACTACTAATGCCTACATTATCATTAGCAAATACTCTAATTTGGGTAGAGTCTCTAACAGTGGTACCTGAAATAGGTGATAAAATGGAGATAACAGGTGGTACTAGATCTACAAACTCTGTATTATTGTTGACAACTACAGCCACAGATGGCACATTAAAAAAGTTACCGGCTTCATCATTTATTCTTGCGGATATAAAATATTGCTCATCCTCAGTAATGTCAGTGTCTAATGTATTCCATATGTAGGAATATGGAGCATTTGCAATGGAAGTTTCGTTAACAAAGGTAGAATCGTTCTCTCCGTTTATGAATACATTGACCGAGGAAACTCCAACGTTATCAGTTGCATAGATTAAGATTTCTACTTGTCCATTAACAACCTGTCCAGCATATGGCTGAGCTATGTAACCGCTTGGCGATAACTCGTCAATATTATCAACTATAACCATTATAGATTCGCTTTGATTGATAAGACCGCTAGTATCATAGGCTTTTACAAACCATATATGCTCTCCTTCAGAAGTGCCTTCATTAATTGTATTCCAGCTCGCTTCATAAGGGAAATTAGAATCCGTTAAATAAAGGATCCCATTCAAGTAAAACTCAATTTTTTCAATTGAAATATTATCAAATGCAGCAACATTTATAATCACATTTCCACTAACAATTTGATTTGAAGCTGGGCTAGTGATCACCGCGGAAGGAGGTGTTATATCCGTGATTATATTTTCTTCATTGTCTACAAAGACAGTAACAGGCATTAGATTAGTTGTGTTACCGCTGGTATCGGTTACGGTAGCAGCTATGAAATGATTCGCATCTTCCTCAACCTCATCTACAGTAGTATTCCACGTAAATTCATATGGAGATGTATAATCCGATTGAGGGTTTGTTCCATCAATAATGAGGTCAACTTTTTCTACTTTTTCATTATCAAATGCATCAACCTGAATTGTAATGATTCCAGATACAATTGCAGCCATAGGTGGATAAACTATTGTGCCAGTTGGTGGTGTAGTATCGTATTGTATATTTTCCTCGTTGTCCACTGTTACACTAATGGGTCCTAAAGTAATATAGTTACCACTGGCGTCATTAACTTTTAAGCTAATCACATAAGAGTAATCATCAAATTCTAGATTAGTGTTCCATTCGTAAATATGTGGCGCTGATGTGCTCACACCAACAGAATCACCATTAATGTAAAAAATAACGGATGCTAAAGAGTCATTATCAGATGCATCAGCAATGATACTAACAATTCCACTAAGGATTTGACCACTAAATGGATATAAGAAAGAACCAGATGGTTTAATATTGTCATTATTATCTACCATTACCCTAATTGGACTTGTTTGGTTATCATTTCCTGCAAAATCCACTGCTCTAGCTAGTAGATTATGGTATTCATCTTCCTCGTAATCATTTGTATTCCATTTATACTCGTAAGGTGATTTTGCAGAGTCAAGTACTAGTGAATCATTTATATAAAGCTGCACTATATTTACTTCATCATTATCAGAGGCATACATAGTTACTAAAACTGTATCTGATAAAACTCCTTGATCTGCAGGATTAGTAATCTCTATTAACGGAGCAGTCGTATCCGGTTCTGGTGGTATTTCAAAAATTGGACCTTCGCAGCTTAAAATAAAAAATACAATTAAAATTATATGTTTGATAGATAGCTTCATTTAATTTGCTACAATGACAAGGATTGGTTGGGAAAAAGATGTATTCCCGGCTGTGTCAATAACAATTGCTGAAAGAGCATGTTCATCGCCATGAGCTCCAATATTAGAGCTAGTATCCCATGAGTAAGAATATGGTTCCTCCGTTACGACACCTAAAGAATAACCATCAATGAAAAACTCAACTTGAGCTATACCAACATTGTCATCAACATTTACAGCAAAATTTATCGTGCCAGACACTGTTTGTCCGCTAACAGGGTTTGAAATACTTATGGTAGGTGGAACATTATCATTTGGTATATTGTTTACAAAAACACTAATTGATGGAATTTCAAACTGATTTCCTGCTAAATCTGTAACGATAGAGCCAATAATATGATTTGCATCTTCAAATTCAAATTCAGTATTCCAATCATATTCATATGGTTCTTCATTATCTGAGTACACTAGCACGCTATTGATAAAAAAGTCTACAGAATCAATACCAAAATTGTCTTCAGCTAAAACAGAGATAGTCTGTTGGCCAGATATAATTTGCCCCGCATAGGGGTACATTATTAGACCAAATGGATTAATGTTATCATAATTATCTAGGTGTACCGTTATAGCTGTGCTCGGACCCTCGTTACCAACTTCATCGTACGCTATGATAGATATAACGTAATTTTCATCATCTGGCAGAGAATCAGTGTTCCATAAATAGTTATAGTCTGGTGCAATGCTGTCTGTGTATACAATTTGACTATTAATATAAAATTCAACCTTATCTATCTCTATGTTATCGATCACTAGAGTTTCAACTAATACATTCCCACTTACTGTTTGACCTGAAGCTGGTTCAGTGATAACAGCAGTAGGGTGTATATCATCTTGATCTATGTTATCAACTATTACGCTTATTGGCGTGAGAACTGTGCTATTATTCCATCCATCAACTAATATCACTTGAACAACGTGCTCGCCCTCTGACTCTGTAGTTGTATTCCAATCATAAGAAGCGCTGCAACTAGGTCCACTGCAATCATATGTTCCATCCAAATTACCATCTATGTAAAATTCTATGTAATCCACTAATTGGTCATCAGCTGCAGTTACTTGAATAGATGCATTACCATACACTGTCGATCCAGCTGGTGGACTAGTCAGTGCGCCAGTAGGAGGTGTAACATCTACTGGTAATTGATTATTTACAGTTACACTAATTGGTGGAATGGTAGTTCTATTATTGTCTACATCAACAATAACGGCATAAATAGAGTACACTAAATCGTCTGGCTCTAACTCAGTATTCCAATTGTAATTAAATGGTTCTGATAAATGAGTGATTTTTATTTCATTATTAATGAAAATACTAACATATTGAATGGCTTTATTATCAGTAGCCTCAACCTCAATTGAAACCAGTCCATTAACAGTTTGACCAGTTATTGGATTTTTGATATAACCAAAAGGGGATTCATCATCTTGATTATCAAGTTTCACTATTACTGGGGCAGCAATGTAGCTATTTCCAACTAGGTCAACTGCTTTAAAGGTGATGAAATAATTTTCATTTTCTATCCATTCTGAATTTTGAGTATTCCATCTGCCCTGCCAAATATCGTTTGATACATTAGTAGTAGAATCAACATTTCTATATTTTGTATCTGATTGCGATTTTATCATAAAGTAAACAGTATCAACCTCTTCATTATCAATGGCGATGACTTGAAGAGAAGTATTACCAGATACGGAAGAACCATTTAACGGACTTACTATGTATCCAGAGGGAGCAGTGGTATCAGGTAATTGAATAATTGTTGGTTCATTAGTTGTGCACGAAAAAAACATAATGACAACAAAAAATAAAATATTTTGAATTATTTGTTTTAAATGAGCCATTAGATTTTATTAGTTAATCTTCTTTCTGATTTTTGAAAATACATATTTGCCAATTTTACTTCTTTCAATACGTACAAGCGTCTTTTTTACAAAAGCATGCATTAGATACTTAGGAGAAAATACGTACATAGATCGGGGGTAAGGGGTATCTTTTTCTAAGGGGTGAAAATAAAATGAGCGTTTATCTTTATATATATCCCATAACATTGACCCTAGAACAGATAGCGGAATCAAATAGGATACAGAGGCAAATGTAACACCAGTAGGCTGTAGGTTTAAAAATTTTACACCTGGTAATAGATCATTATATTGATCCCAAACTTGTGGAATGAAACGCCTAGAGTCTGTCCATTTTAAACGAGTGTCAATAGCAGCAGATAAAATAAAAGCACTGAAACTATACCAAAATCCTCTTTCTGCTGCATAATGAAGTATCGAATAATCAGTTTGAATCTTATAAACCTCTAAAGACTTCATGTAAAATGATGTATCATTTGTTCCATGAACAAGAATTTCAGGATTGATTCGATTAGACGAAAATTCTATACCTTTAAAATTTATACTGTCATTATCTAGAGTAATAATCTCACCAGTTCTATTAGTTATCCTTCTCAAATTTTCGTAATAGCTCCAATCATAGTGGTACACACGGTCAAAGTCGTTATAAATGAAGTAAACTTTTTCTATATCAATAGTTGATGACTTATTATCGATTTTTTTTGTGTAATAGACATTATCCAAATCCATTGAATCCACTAAAGCAATGATAGAATTACCCTTGTGATCAATAATTACATGACTTACATCTGTATCCAAGCTGTCCGTGTAGGCAATTGATAATAAAAATATGAATATTTCTAGTAATCGTTTCATAGAGTGTAAATTACAATACTAAAATGAAGAGTCAAATTTTACACTTTAAATACATTTTATTACCACTTTTAATAGTATCTCTATATAGTCAACCTAAACTGAGTGTTGATTTAGGTACGGGTTTTTATGAGCCAACAATGAAGGGCTTTGATAGTAACGAACTTATTGCATTTCCCACAGGAAATGTATTAACCCGCAATATTTTAATTAATTTTAGTACTTTCTATGAATTTTTTCATAATGCTAGGGTTGGGTACAGCGTTCTGAAGTCCATCGATATCGGAAGGCTTGAAGGTTTTGCTAATAGTAAACCAGTTTTCTATAGAACTATCAATTACAGAATGATACCATTAGAGACATTTTTCAGATTAAAACCGAAAGTAGAGTTAAACTTTACTTTGACACCAATTTGGGGTAGGGGAAGACTCATTCTGGAAACAAAACCTGCCAGTTCTGATGGTAGTGGCTCATTTACGATTACAGATGATTGGAATGAACTTTTAAATAGTTTTGGGGATAACAACCCTCTAGATCAGGTTGCATCCGAGAATACAATGGTAACAGATTGGTTTGGATATTCTGGCATGCTTGGCTATCGGTACTACATTAGACCTTGGATAGGCATAGATTTTAAAATGGGTTTTTTAAATAATAACTACAAAAAAAACAGTTGGCGTTTTCAAGGTAAAAAGGTGAAGGGGCCAGAAATGAAAATAGATGAAATACCAATTTTTACACTCAAAGTGGTTTACGCACTAAAGTGAGAAAGTTACTTTTTTTATCTTTTATAATTACCTCTTTGGTTCATTCACAAAAGGCAGTAGAGGTAGAACAAAATCCGTGCTCAGATAGAACTATTGTTTTTGCAAGAAAGCATGGAGTCAAAGCCCTTCCGGTCAAGGATCTTCCTCAGTTCTTTAAAGCTTCAAAAGCATGCAAAGAAAAGGGTGGTGAAACTCTTCTTGAACAGATTAACATAAATGAATACAACAGAGATTTTAAAAGTTCAAAATTCATGTCTGGCTGGACATCTACTTATGGCATGTGTGTCACAGCTATTATTTTTTATTTTTTTGTAGGTTTAATTACAGCAGAAAAGTGAGAAAAATAGTAGCAATATTTTTATCATTATATTTTTGCTATAGCCAAGTACCAACTAATATAGATTCAGTGGTTTATTTTCAAATGCTTTTATTAAGGAGCAAAATGGATATAGATCCTATTGTATGGCAAGATACAAGGGAAGGTTATTTGAGGAACAGAACCATGAGAATTTGCGATAGGACGTTAGATGAAATTGGCAGAATAGAAACTGGTAAATTAGTAGAAATATACTATCCTGTACTTGACAGTTTAATTACCAAAGTAAGTGAGGCAAAAGAATTTAAATTGGAGAAACCTGTGATAAAAAATTATCAGTTCAACTATTTTTACTCTTCCTCTTCAAAACCGTAGTCAGGATCAATACCTGTTTCTTTAAAAACCAAGTCTGCAATTTCTTTGGCAGCGCTGTCTTCTGAAAACCCATCTTCAACTAAAGAGTCATAGGCCGCTTCAAGAGTTTTGATATCACTCTCACCTCCGAATATATCATCTAGTAATGATGAAGGAACGAAGTGATCACGCAATCTATTGTACATATTAATTTTCTTGATATCCATATACTAAATTAAAATAAAGAAATAATAATATTTTATAAAAAGGTAGATTGTTGTGAATGAAAAACTATGTAAGTTTTGCTATCACAATTGGCGTCGTACCCAAGTGGTTTAAGGGACCGGTTTGCAAAACCGTTATTCGCCGGTTCGAATCCGGCCGACGCCTCTTCTTTGAAAAGTTTATTGCCTGGGTGGTGGAATTGGTAGACACAACGGACTTAAAATCCGTTGGTAGCAATACCGTGCCGGTTCGAGTCCGGCCCCGGGTACTCAACGAGAAACCTCACTTTTAGTGGGGTTTTTTGCTATATACATAATTTTATGTATTGGTTTTTTATTACTTTCAATAATTATTTTTAGTTATGGATAGAAGAAAATTTTTACAAATCTCGGGAATTTTTTCCGCATATGCTTTCTCTGGTTCTTTACAAACAATGTTACATGCTTCAAAAGCATCAGCAAACAGGAGTTATTTTTCAAAGGATCCGAATAGAATCTTAGATATGCATAGTTCCTTATCTTATGATGTTATATCTACAAAAGGTAGTTTAATGTTTGATGGTAACCGCGTTCCTGGTAATCCAGATGGAATGGCGGCTTTTTCGGTTGATTCTAAACACACCGTCATTGTTAGAAATCACGAGCTAGGTAGAACGAGTGGAAAACTTATGGGGCCTTTCAAAGATTCTAAGAAAAATGCCTTATCACTTGGAAAAAATCATTATGATCCAACAGCTTTCGGTGGAACCACAAATATTCTTATTAACGATAAAACTAATGAAGTTGTAAAAGAATATCTTAGTCTTAGTGGTACCATGACCAACTGCGCTGGAGGTCCTAGTCCATGGAATACTTGGTTAACCTGTGAAGAAAATACAAGTAAAAATAAAAAGGAAGGCATATCTCACGGTTATGTATTTGAAGTTGACCCTAAAAAAGATTTCTTACAGGAACCAGTTCCACTAAAAAATATGGGTAGATTTAGCCATGAGGCTGTAGCTTTTGACAGGTATGGTTATGCATATTTAACAGAAGATAGAAGTGATGGTTTATTATATAAATTTATACCCAAACAAAGAAATTCTCTTCTTGAAGGAGATTTATACGCCCTTAAAATAAAGCTTCAAGATTCACGAAATTGGAAAAAGAATAATATTTTAGTCGGTGAAGAATTTAGCGTAGAGTGGGTAAAACTTGAAGATCCAGACCCTGATGACGATACCCTTCGAAAAACAGGTTATGAAAAAGGGGCTACAATATTTGCTAGAGGAGAGGGTATAACTTCTGATAATAACTCTGTTTATTTTACCTGTACAAGCGGTGGTAAGAACCGCAGAGGGCAAATTTGGAGACTAACTCCAATTTCTAAATTTAAGGCAAAATTAGAATTATGGTTTGAGATGTCCGATAAAGATATGATAAATATGCCTGACAACTTAACAGTTGCACCTTGGGGTGATATTATAGTTTGTGAAGATAACCCAGATATTGACCGTTTATGGGGTATTAAACCAGATGGTTCTGTTTATTTAATTGCGGAAAACAGTTATACAGGCGCTGAACTTGCTGGCGTATGTTTTAATCAAAAAAATGGCACTATGTATCTAAATATTCAACAAAATGGTCAAACTATTGCAATTAAAGGTGATTGGAATCGTGTTAGATCTTAAATGGTAAAAACATTACTTTAGAATAGGATTTCTACACTACTCATTTATAACAATTAATTTTTTTATAGCTAATAGCTATACTAAAGTTTTATGGCTCTTAAAAACCCTAGGTTAATTTACTCTTGATAGTCTTGTAATTCTCTGGCTGATGGATCTATAACATTTGACCACTTGGGCATCCAAAAATGAGGAATTAATTTTTCACTCTCAGGAAAAAAAGATTCGTATACTTTTCTATAATAATAACTTTCTTTTAAAACAGGGGTACAATGGCTAATTGAATCTTTAGCTTTAAAAAATTCTTCATCAGATATTTTGCTATCAACATGGTTTTGAATGATTTTATGCCAAGACTTTTTTTGAGAGCTTACACCATCAGAGAAAGCTACTTTTCTCCTCCATAGCACATCATCTGGCAAATATGTACCATTATCAAATGCTTTTCTTAGTATGTGTTTTTCAATTCTATCCTTTGAGTTAAATACTTTTAATTCCGAAGGAATAGAAAGATAATACTTTACAAAAGTTTTATCTAAAAAGGGAGTACGAGCCTCTAAACCGTTAGAGCTTATGCTCCTATAGGACCTTAGTAAATAAAAAAAGTAAAGCTCGTTTACTAATCTTTCACTCTCTAACTGCAATTCTTTTGAACTAGGAGCATTTCGCAAATAAAGATAACCACAGCAGACTTCATCGCTCCCATCACCATTAAATATGACCTTGCAATCTGTATTTTCTTTGATGTATTTAGAAACAAGGTAATTCCCAACGCTCGCTCTAACTGTTGTTGTATCATATGACTCTATATTATATATGACAACTTCAATTGCATCCAAAAAGTCTCTCTCTGTTATTTGAATACTATGGTGTTTTGATTTAATAAAATCTGCGACAGTTTTTGCATATTCTAGGTCAACACTACCTTCAATACCAACAGAGAAAGTATTTAGTTTATCGCCAGGATAGTTTTTTGCTACAATACTTGATATTAGGCTAGAATCAAGACCACCAGAAAGTAAACAGCCGATCTCTCTTTCAGACATAAGCCTTTTTATGACAGCATCTGTTAGTAGATTTTTTATGTTATGCAAAATATTAATATTGCTATCGGTAGTTTGAATATCAGGCTTGCAATAAAAATATTTATTGAACTTTTCATTATTTTTGGATGACCACCAAGATCCAGGTGGGAACGGCATTGTGTTCTCGGCTATTCCAATTAAAGATTTAGCTTCTGATGATATAAAAACTTGATCGCCATTCAAACTAATAAAACCAGGCCTAACGCCTACTGGATCTCTACCAGCATACATGATATCATTTATTTCATCATATAGCACAAACATAAAAACTCCATCAAGCGCTTTCACTGTGCCTTCAATGCCAATTTCTTTAAACAAGTGTAGTATTATTTCACTGTCTGAACCAGTAGTCAGTTTAAAACCATATTCATCTGCAAGTTTTTTATAATTATATATCTCCCCATTACATATTAACGTAAGAGAATTATCCTTGGGGTGTTTCATCGGCTGATTACCAGAATCACTAATACCCATTATGGCTAGCCTATGAAAAGCCATTGTTAATTTATTATTAATATGTAAATGCTCACTGGAGTCTGGGCCCCTATATGAAATCTTCTGAAAAGATTCCTCTATGAGGTCCCATGGACTGCTAGCATTATAAGTAGTGAATATTCCACACATAGTAATTTAATTTTTTAATTTAAAATTTGAAAAAAACTGGAATTGTTAAGATATATGGTAGATATAGTTAAAAATTACCAAACCAATTTTAATATAGTTTAAAACAATTTTAAATAAAATTTTCAAGTGTATACATAATCATACTTTAAAATATTATTTATTTGCGTATAAAAAATTAATTTTTAATTTATAACTATAATATTTATTACAATCACATAAGAACACATTACTATGAATCCAATTTACAATTTAAATAGAAAAAAATCTTCTGATACAATGCTGTTTTCTATTGAAAAGTCGCTATGTATTTATCTGATTGGTAATGTGGCTCTTCCCCTGATTATTACGTACGCTTTTTTAGTAGCTTAGTAATAACTAAAAACTTAATTAGGCACTACAAAAAGCTGATAATTTTAACTTTATTGTAAGTCCCTAAGGTTTAAAGTAATTAAATATTAAGAACCGATATGAAAAAATTTAAGATTATTACATTACCAGGTGATGGAATTGGTCCAGAGATAACATTTTCTGCTGTCAAGATATTGAATGCCATTTCTGAATTAAATGATTTAGAGTTTGAGATTATAGAAAAATATGTAGGCGGTATATCTATTGATAAATATGGTATTCCGTTAACGGAAGAAACCTTATCAGAATGTTTAGATGCTGATTCAGTTTTTCTTGGTGCAGTAGGAGGGCCCAAGTGGGATAATGTTGAACACAGCAAAAAACCTGAACAAGCACTTCTTAAACTGAGAAAAAGTCTAAATCTATTTTCTAATTTAAGACCAGCGACAATATTTAAACCATTGATTGACTCATCTAGTTTAAAATCTAATATTATTGAAAATACGGATATTATGATTGTACGTGAATTAACTGGTGGTATATATTTTGGTGAACCAAGGGGTTTTGATAAAGACAGGGCTTGGAACACGCTAGTCTACAATAGATCTGAAGTAGAGAGAATTGCTAGAGTTTCTTTTGAGTTAGCACAAAATAGGACTGGAAGACTAGTATCCGTTCATAAATCTAATGTGTTAGAAAGTTCTCAGTTTTGGCAAGATATAGTGCATGAAGTTCACAAAGATTATAAAGATATAGAACTATCAGATATGTATGTGGATAATGCTGCTATGCAAATTATCCAAAACCCAAAACAATTTGATGTAATTGTCACGCAAAACCTATTTGGTGATATTCTCAGTGATATATCTGCTATGATTACCGGCAGTTTGGGTATGTTGCCCTCAGCAAGTATAGGTGAAAAACATTCTCTTTATGAGCCAGTGCATGGTTCAGCGCCAGATCTTGCTGGTAAAAATTTAGCAAACCCTATAGCGGCTATTTTATCCATAGCAATGATGCTTGGCATAACGTTTAAAGAAAAAAAGATATCTTCAGATATTTATAAAGCTGTAAATGGAACTCTTGAAGAAGGAATGGGCACCGTTGATATTGTCAAGGATGATAAGCGTGCTATATCAACAACAGACTTTACAGATAAAATTATAAATAAATATAGATCTATAGTAAAAAACTAAAAGAGTTAAATAATGAGTGAAAAAATACATATTTTTGACACCACACTAAGAGATGGGGAGCAGGCACCCGGATCTTCATTGGAGGTTGAAGAAAAAATTGAAATTGCTAAACAACTCTCAAAGCTTAATGTTGATGTCATAGAAGCTGGATTTCCTGTTTCTTCAAAAGCTCAATACCAAGCTGTTGAGAGCATAGCTGATATGGTAAAAGGTCCAACCATTGCTGCTCTGGCCCGTTGCATTGAAAATGACATTGAAAAAGCTTATCAAGCTCTCAAGGGTGCAGAAAAATATCGCATTCATACTTTTGCTGGGACATCAGACATTCATATAATGGGTAAATTTTCAGATGATAAATATGGTAAAGATCTAAACGAAAAAAGAAATACAATAATCAAAATGGCTGTTGATGCAGTCTCTTTTGCAAAATCCTTTACAGATGATGTTGAGTTTTCCCCTGAAGATGCTGGTAGAACCGATATAAATTATTTATGTGAGGTTATAGAAGCTGTAATATCAGCCGGAGCTACTGTTATTAATATCCCAGACACTACAGGATATACAATGCCGGAGGAGTTCGGAGAAAAGATTAACTTAGTTAAGAAAAAAGTAAAAAATATTAATGATGCAATTATCAGTGTGCATTGTCATAATGATCTTGGCCTCGCTGTAGCTAACTCCTTAAGTGCCATAAAATCTGGAGCAAGGCAAGTAGAGTGTACAATTAATGGTATCGGTGAGCGAGCTGGTAATGCTTCGCTTGAAGAAATAGTTATGAGTCTTAATGTAAGAAGTGATTATTGGCCTTATAAAACTGATATCAAAACAAAAGAGATTCATAATTCTAGCAAAATGGTATCAAAACATACTGGCATGATTGTACAAGCAAATAAAGCAATCGTTGGAGATAATGCATTTGCCCATGAATCAGGTATTCATCAGGATGGCTTTTTGAAAAATAGAGAAACATATGAAATCATGACACCTGAGTCTGTAGGGTTAAACAAAAGCAAGATTATACTTGGGCGTCATTCTGGTAGACATGGTATTCAGTCCAGATTAGCAGAATTAGGCTATGAGTTGTCTAATAGTGATATGAATAGGGTATATAAAAGGTTTTTAGAGCTAGCTGATAAGAAGAAAGAAATTTTCGATGATGATTTAAGAATTTTAATGGGTGACAGAAATATCAAAAAGAATAATGCTTTTGATCTTGACTATCTTCATGTTGCCATTGGGACCAATACCATTCCTACTGCAACTGTAAGAATTAAGACTTCAGATTCAATTGCTGAGGAGTCTGCTACTGGTGATGGCCCAGTCGCAGCATCTTTCAAAGCTATTAAAAGGGCCTTGAAGCTTGAATATGATATTAAGCTGCATGATTATAAGGTCAGGTCAATAACCAGCGGTAAGGATGCATTTGGGGAAGTTATTATTCGCCTTTTTATAAACGACACACTTTATGTATCAAAAGGAACATCCACAGATACAATTAAGGCTAGTGTTAAGGCTTATCTTGATGCTTTAAATCAATATGAGCGAGATAAAAAAAGCAGGTATTTGCTTTACATTGAAGAACCAGTAAATGTCTAAAAAAATGCAACCAAAAACACTTTACGATAAAATATGGGATGCCCATTGCGTTAAATCAAATAAGAACGGGTTTGATCTTCTTTATATCGATAGGCACTATATCCACGAGGTCACTTCGCCTCAAGCATTTGAAGGATTAAGGATTTCTGAAAGAAGGCCATGGAGAAGTTCTTCTAATTTTGCTGTTCCAGATCATAATATACCCACTAAAGATAGAGACAAGGGCATAGATGATCCAGTCTCTAAAAAACAAGTCGATACCCTTGAAGACAATTGTAATGATTTTGATGTGAAGAAATTTGGGATGAATGATCCTGATCAAGGAATTGTTCATATTATAGGCCCAGAGCAAGGTTTGACTTTGCCTGGTATGACTATAGTTTGTGGAGATTCCCATACCTCTACACATGGCGCATTTGGCACTTTAGCATTTGGAATAGGGACCTCAGAGGTGGAGCATGTCCTTGCTACACAGTGCTTAATTCAAAAACGATCCAAGACCCTGCTTATAAATGTAGATGGTGAATTATCAAATGGAATTACAGCAAAGGATCTAATTTTATTTATCATCGGAAAAATCGGCACTGATGGTGGTACTGGTTATTCTATCGAATTTGGAGGATCAGCTATTAGGTCGTTATCCATGGAAGGTAGAATGACTG
>JAYPIC010000035.1:0-9781 GCA_038127595.1 bacterium
TGCTATGGATGGAACAAAATTTCAATTAGATAAGAGAAATACATCAGCTGTATCTATAACGACTTCGGTTATTAATTTAATTGGTGGTATGTATTATGGTGAAAGTGAAATGAGGTCATTCTTACTAGAGCACCCAGAAGTAAGTTTGTAGAGATGAGTAATAAAAAGAATCAAAGCTTAGCAAAAATCGCAGAGCAATGCAGAATTGATAAAAAAAATGGGCTCTTTAAATCTTATAGGGATGCATATAGATCAGCTTTAGGTAGTATTTTTAAAAATGAAGTTTCAGTAAACCAATTAGAATATGCATACTATAATTCAAAACGCTCAAAGAGTAACGAACCAAATAAAATAATTTCAATACCAATAATGATCACTCAAGATATGAGATTAAGGTTAAAAGGTTTAAAGTACTCCTCTGAGGAAATACGTCATTTGACCCCAAAAAGGGCCAATGAAATAATTCAAAATCAGTTAATTAATAAAAACCCATCATTAAATCATGGTTTGAATCAATGAGGAAAAAAATTGAAAAAAATAGTGAAACTAAGATGTCATTCAGTAACATAAGGCATTTAAAAATGCCTGAGAAATTATGGAAGCTTGTGACAAAAGCATCAAAGAGTGATCGCACAATAAACGATTATATTATTTCTCTCATAGAGAATGATTTGATAAAAAGAAAAATGCTTAAAAAATCTGATAGAAAAAAATTCCAATCTAAAAATACACAATTTAGAAAAAGATCTAATTGATCTTAATTCCGATAAAAAGTAATAAAATTTGAATGTAAGTTTTATTCTCATTATTATTGTCCATTGATAAATTATAAATGGGGCCGTAGCTCAGTTGGGAGAGCGCTTGAATGGCATTCAAGAGGTCGTCGGTTCGATCCCGTCCGGCTCCACAATTCTCAGTTATGGAAATACTAAAAATTACATTGAATATCATAACTTCAATTTTTTTCATACTATTTTTACAATTTTCAACCTTATTACATGCTCAATATTTTATAGGTAACTACAGTAAGGTTTTTCAAGACTCTACGAGGTCAAATAGGAATGTGCCTACAGAAATATATTACCCATCCATTTCTGAGGGCAATAATACTCAAGTTGCGTTTGGTCAATTCCCTATTATCATTTTTGGTCATGGTTTTTTAATGTCCTATGGTGATTATCAAAGCTTATGGGAAGAGTTAGTACCTAAAGGGTATATAATACTTTTTCCAAGGACAGAAGAGGGTTTAATTAATGATCATCAGGAATTTGGGTGGGACCTTCAATTTTTAGTAACAAAAATGCAAGAAGAGGGCGTAGATAATGATTCTCCTATTTTTGGTGCTGTTAACAATAATACTGCCTTAATGGGGCATTCAATGGGCGGAGGAGCAGCCTTTTTAGCAGCAGATTCATTAACTCAAAATCAGAATGTCCAATTAAAGACAATCATTGGGTTAGCACCTGCTGAATCATCTTCAAATGGGGTTTCCTCAATTAGTTCAGCGTTAAATGTGAATTTTCCAGCACTGATTCTATCAGGGAGCCAGGATGGTGTAACACCGCCTGAAGATCATCATCTTCCACTGTTTAATAATCTTAGCTCTAGCTATAAAACATTTATTTCAATTTTAGGAGGAGCTCATTGTTATTTTGGTGAGCCCAACTTTTTTTGTGATTTTGGAGAAGCGACTGCCTCAAGCGGCATATCAATATCTAGAGAAGATCAACAAAATATCACCTTTGATTTTGTAAATCTCTGGCTTGATTATATGTTGAAAGAAAGTTGCGAGCAATATAATGCTTTTCAAGACTCAATATTGAATTCAAACAGGATAACATATGTTCAGATTCATCAGGAAAATCCAACATCAACAATAATTGAGACTAACGGAGTCTTAAGTTCCTCAGTTATAGGTTTACAATATCAATGGTATATGGATAATAGTCCTATTGCAGGAGAAAATAATATCACATTTACTCCAATTGGGAGTGGTGATTATTTTGTCGAGGTTTTTTTTGATGACGGTTGCCCAACTAGTTCTGAGCCCTATACGTTTGAATTTTTAACTACTTCTATATCAAAATCAATACCAGATCAATTTTTTTTACATCAAAATTATCCAAACCCATTTAATCCTATCACATCAATAGGGTATGACTTGGTACAAAATGGAATGGTTAACCTATCTATTTTTGATATAAATGGTAAAATCATTAAAAGCCTTGTAAATGAATTTCAAAATGAAGGAAATTATTCACTAACCTGGAGTGGCGTCAATTTTGCGGGGGAGATAGTATCAGCAGGACTTTATTTATGCGTACTCCAAGTAGGAAATACTAAACAAACAAAAAAAATGTCATTTATTAAATAGTTCTAAAGAATGATTTTTTATATTTTTTCCACTTTGGGCGAGGAAGAGTAGTATTGATATAAATTCGTAAAAATAACCTGCGCTGCAGGTTTTTTATGTTTAACATACCCTTGATGAAGAGGGCATCATTTCTATTTTTTTATTTAATGTCATTTCAAGAGCTTTTAAGTGACAGTTTATTTATAGGAATTGTTTTAAGCTCAAAAACAAAACAGCCTATATCGAATGTAAATATTTACACAAACCAAAAAAATAAGGGAACGTCAACCAATATTGCTGGTGAGTTCTCTTTGCAAATTTCAAATTCCGATACAGTTATTATTTTCGAGCATGTAGGCTTTAATATCCTATCACAGAATATCCAATCTGGATCAGAAAAAAATATCGTATATCTAGATCCTAAAGTCATTTCTTTTTCTGAACTAAAGGTCATTGGCGAAAATGAGACAGGGAGATTTAAAAATCTTGAGACCAAAAATATGGTTTCAGACATCACGGTAAAAGATTTTTCTTTTCGAACCTATTCTGATATAGGCGACGTTCTAATGAATGAAGAATCTGTACTGATCGATGAAAGTTCTAGAGGAGTTAAAGTTGTATCTATAAGAGGTGCAAGACAGGAGGAAATGAGATTCCTGTATGACGGCGTGCCTATTTATCATGATGGGCGTAGTGTAATGGATGTTTCTATGTTTGATATTGGCAGTATGGATCAAGTAGAAGTACTTCGCGGTGGTAATGAAATGTCCCCTGGGTCTTCGGGAAGTATTAATTTTGTTCCTAGCATTAATTATGGCAACAGTATGAGTTTATATCAGCGCTTTGGTACATATAACACTGGAAATTTTAACGGTGGTCTCAGTTTAGGGAATGAAGTGTTAACTTTCAACATTGGTAGCGGTAAGTCTAAATCTGTGCAGTATTATGAGGATGTAATTGACTCAGATATCATTCAATCATCAAACAATAACTACATAAATATTGGGTATAGGCCTGCAGTAGATCTAGAATTAAAATTATCTCATATTAAAAACACCAGATCATTTAAAAACTACTACAGTTTAGACAGTATTAATTCTAACAATGACATAAGTACGTTTAAGATAGAAAAAGGTAGTAAAAAATATGGATCTATTGAACTTTATTTTTCTGATCAAATTTCTAATGGAGAAGATAAAACATCAATATTACAATCTAATAGAAATGATAGAAGATTACTTACTGGACTACATTACAAATATCATCACAATAATGTATTTTTTAGATTTAACACTAAACATTCAAAGGCGAACGCTAGCTGGGAACAAGATGGCAATGAACTATCTATTGATCGCAAGGATATAGCATTCTCAAGCGTGTTTGGAGTCTCTCAGAAAAAGTCAAAGCGAGGCATTGAAATAAGAGATTTTATATTATCTATAAATGCAAATAATATTGAAGATAGAAAAAACAATGAAAGTGATTTAGTGAGCAATGCTAATTGGGAAAATAGTGGAGTTAATTTCTTGTTTTCGGCGTGGGAGGACCTCGATAATTCAATCATATATGTCTATTCAAATTTTGGAAATAGTTTTAGAACTCCAAGCATTAGTGAAAGATATTCTCATGCATTTCGCCCGGCAGAGTGGGTAAGTGATTCATTGTTTGTTGAAAGCAAAATAATGCGAGAAGTAGGTATAAAAATAACATCAACTGGGAAAAAACTACCTCCTCATTTTCAAGGTTCTATGAGTTACTTTAGTTATTTGTATAAAAATAAGATCAAATCCATTCAGTATAGTGCTTCATCAATGCTGTTTCCATTGAACAATGGAGATGCAAATATTTCAGGTGTTGAGCTAAATGCGGAGTTATTGGATGTTGCAAAATTCTTTAATTTTAGATCTATTTATTCAGCCTTTACCTATTCTGATCAGCTTTCATTTCCCATGCAACCTCTTAATATGTTGAGAAATAGTATCGAATTTAATTTAGGATCATTTAAGGCAAAGGTTGTTTTTAAAAGTGAGGGTTCAAGAGTGCTGACGACAATTGGAGAAGAGGGCTCATTGGAAAATAATTATTTAGATAAATATCAGTCCTATGATCTTCATGGGTCTTATATCTTAAACTACAGAGATTTTGATATAAGCATTGCTATCTTTGGTCAAAACATCGGCGATAATTCCCAAGTGCTTGATGGAATTTCAATTTTTGATAAAAGGATGTATTTGAGTTTGGGATTACAATGGAATTAATTAAAAATCTGACCGCGACATTATTATTTTTTCTAGTTGGGTGCACCTCAAATCCTTTTTGGGAAGATAAACCATCAAAAAAAGTTAAAATTGAAGGCTATGTGTTTGCAAATGAAAGGGTGTCAGATGTATCTGTATGTGTTTACGTTGAAGAGCTAAATGTATTTACATATGCCGATAGCTCCGGATATTTTTCAATTGACCTGTTAAACTTGGAGTCCGAAGTCGGTAATTTTAGTGGTTCAGTCAAGGTTTTTTATTATTTACATAATTACAAGGTTGCATACTCTACTCTGTTTATAACAAACGGTAGGCTTACAGGATCGCAAACTGATTTTGATGAGTATGGTACATTAATAGAACCTGTTATTTTACAAAAGTTATTATCTTTAGAATTATCAATAAATAATGTTTGGGACAGATCAAATGCAGACTCTTTGCGCTTTAGTTTAACATTGATGTCTCATGATGAACCAGTGAGTTTTTTTTCTTATGTTAATGTATTATCTTATCCTCGTAGGTATGTGCCATCAGGTATTTTATTAAAATCCAATCAGAATGATGCAGTTTACTTTGATGAAAATGACGCTGATCTCATTCAACGTACTGATCTTAATTCAAATGATATTCTACAGCTTGAGTATAATGTAGGCCCTAATGGATTTTTGCCATTTGTGATTGACGATTATATCTCCCTTGAACAACAATTAGTGCAAAATGGATCGCATCTAATATTACCCTACGTTTTCATTATTCAAGAAAATATTCCTCAAAAGATTCTTTCAAGTATTGGAATTAGCAACGCTCAGAATATTTCGGCTGAACATTTTACTATG
Organism: bacterium; assembly: GCA_038127595.1. Classification (GTDB taxonomy): domain Bacteria; phylum Fidelibacterota; class Marinisomatia; order Marinisomatales; family UBA1611; genus TMED80. The sequence continues at coordinate 5,448 of JAYPIC010000035.1, forward strand.
CCAATCGATATGGTTTTAAAAACAATTTTCATCCAATAAAAAACCAATTACTTTAAATAATCTGTTCTAACTAATAATGGATTTGCCATAAATTATTACCACAATTTTTTAATAAATGGAGATAAAATGGCAGAAAATGTAATCGAGTTTAGTGATCAGAGTTTTGATTCAGGCGTTTTAGAGTCTGATGTTCCCGTCCTTGTAGATTTTTGGGCGGTATGGTGTGGTCCGTGTAAAGCTATTGCTCCGATAATTGAGGAAATAGCAAATGACTACGATGGTAAGGTAAAGGTTGGTAAAGTAGATGTTGATAATAATAATCAGGTTGCGATGAAATATGGAATTCGCAGCATCCCAACCCTCCTCCTTTTTAAGGGTGGAGAAGTCGTAGATCAGGTAATTGGTAACGTAGGAAAGGAAAGTATCGAGAGTATGCTTAATAAAGCACTCTAGTAATGCTTATTAATTAATTTTCATGCATAGAAAAGTCATCATCATTGGTTCTGGTCCGGCTGGTTTAACAGCAGCAGTTTACGCAGCAAGAGCAAATTTAGAACCTCTTGTTTTTGAAGGTTCTCAGCCTGGAGGTCAGCTTACAATAACAACTGATGTTGAGAATTTCCCAGGATTTCCTGATGGTATAATGGGTCCCGAATTAATGGATCATATGAGAAAACAGGCCGTACGGTTTGGTGCCACGTGTGAATATAAGACTGTTACAAAAACTGATTTTTCAGTAAATCCTTTTAGAGTTTGGGTAAATAAAGATGAATACACTGCAGATACAATAGTTATTTCAACCGGTGCTTCAGCTAGGCTGTTGGGATTAGATTCTGAAACAGAACTTATGGGATACGGAGTATCTGCTTGTGCAACTTGTGATGGTTTCTTTTTTAAAGAAAAAGAGGTCTTGGTAGTTGGGGGAGGTGATTCTGCAGCTGAGGAGGCAATATTTTTGACTAAATTTGCTTCAAAAGTTACTATTGTTCATAGAAGAGATGAATTTAGAGCTTCAAAGATTATGGCAAATAGAGTGTTTGCTAATGACAAGATAAATATAATGTGGAATAGTGCAGTTGAAGACATTTATGGTTCAAAAGAAACCGGAGTGACTGGTGTTAAAATTAAAGATACAGTATCCGGAGAATTAAAAGATGTCGATTGTGATGGTATTTTTATGGCAATAGGACATGTTCCTAATACAGGCATTTTTAAGGGTCAAATTGACCTTGATGATAAAGGATATATTACCACACAGCCTGATACTACAAATACGAACGTACCAGGTGTTTTTGCATGCGGAGATGTCCAAGATCAGGTGTATCGCCAAGCTATTACAGCTGCAGGCACTGGATGCATGTCAGCTATAGATGCAGAGCGCTGGTTAGAAGAACATTAATTAAGCATTACATACCTTTCTGTAAACTTCATTTGTTTGGAGGTATATAATGAATGAAATAAAAAGATTAATTTTTAAAGTTGATCGTCTTAAAAAGAACTATGGCTCATTAGAGGCCATTAATGTCAAGAAACTTGAAATCCACCCGGGGACTATTTATGCTTTGGTGGGACCCCCTGGCAGTGGAAAAACAACACTTTTAGAGATTTTATCTGGTGCCCAGAAACAATCATCTGGGGATCTTTACTTCGAAAATTTTACTTATGAAACAAATTGGTTTGGTAAAGTTAAAAAGCATGATGAGATTTTTTATAACTATGGTTTTGATGATTATGGCACCGGGACATCAGTCGGCAAGATAATTTCCAAAATGTATGGGAAAAAATCTAATACTATCATGAAAAGACATTTTAGCAGTCCAAAATTCAAACATCTTTGGGATAGATCAGTATCATCTTTAACGAAAGGTGAATTACATTGGGTTGGAATGGTACTCTCTCTAGAAAGCGATCCTAGAGTTTTATTGATTGATGAATATGGAATGTATATCACTAATGATATGGAGCAAGAATTTCGTTCTCAACTAAAAAGAATGAATAGGACACTTGGGACGACGATTATAGTGAGCTCTCCTAATGAAGATCTGGTGAAAAACTTTGCCTCAGTGTTAATATTCATGGACAATGGACACATTTCAAAGATAAGGTCTAAATCTAATCGGTTGGGACGACCTAGAAGGCATGGTAGAAAAACTAGTTTTACAAACAAGAAAAGACCTCAAAATAAAAATAATAGTAGTAGGGCATCATCAAATAAAGAGCAACAAAAAAGTGATAAAAGGCATTCAACTAATAAGAATCCAGATTCGGATCAAAAACAAATAGTTAGCAACAGTCCAAAAGATCAGACTAAAAAGAGAAGGCCCTATAATTCAAGAAAACAAAATAGTAGACATTCATTTAAAAAGGGTGTAGATGGCAATCGTAAAAAAACATATGAAAATAAGTCTAGAACGAATATTGAAAATTCAAAAAACTCCGAAAATAGACAAAATGTTCAAAATGATTCTGGTAATGTAAAACGTGATAATAATAGTGATTCTCATAAAATTAAAGAGGTAGATGGAAACAGATTAGACCTGCCTAACGATGGTCAGGAGAGATAGTTCCCATGCTTATTGATATCGATAATATCTCGAAGGATTACACAAAGAAAAATATTCTTGTCATAGGAGATATCATTCTAGATGCTTATGAGTTCGGTAAGGTAGATCGTATATCGCAAGAGGCTCCTGTCCCAATTGTTGCAATTGATAGAAAATCTCATAAGCCAGGGGGGGCTGCAAATGTAGCTCTTAATTTGTCAGGTTTAGGAGTTACTGTTGAGCTTATAGGAATAGCTGGAGACGATAATAATCATGATGAATTGAAGAGATGTTTCAAGCATAATGATAATATAAGCCTGCACTTAGTAAAAGATAAGAGTCGGCCGACGAGTGTAAAGACTCGTATTATAGCGGATGGGAAACAAGTTGCTAGACTCGATAAGGAAGACACAAATGATATTAATTCTGAACTGGAGCAAGAGTTAAAAAATATTTTTGATTTGAAATTTGCTAATACTGATGGCATAATCATTGAGGATTATAACAAGGGAACTCTAACAAAAGATGTTATATCCTATGTTATAAATGTTGCAGCTAAACAAAATATACCTGTATATGTCGATCCCAAACAAAATAACTACGATGCATACAAAGGAGTTCGATTGTTTAAGCCTAATTTGATAGAGTTTAACGCAATTGTGAGGGATAAAAAGTTTGGCGAGTTACCTGAATCTGGTTTTTCATTTAAAGAATATATTGATTGTGAAATCTTGCTTCTTACATTAGGGGCAGATGGAATGTCGCTCTATCACAATGATAATCTTGATCAAATTCCAACAAAAGCTCGAAATGTATATGATGTATCAGGAGCGGGTGATACAGTTATTGCCACATTTGCGATAAATGATATTTGCGGTGTTGAGCCATTGCAATCATCTTTTATTGCTAACCTTGCAGCAGGAAGAGTTTGTGAAGAAATAGGGGTATTCCCAATTACAGTTGATTCATTAAAAGAGATTTTTACGTATCATTATAAAAATATTGACTAAGAATGAAAATAGATAAAAAGAGGATTAGCTACATTGGCGTTTATTTTCTTTTTTTTATTTCATTATGCTCTTCACAGCCTAGTGCTAAATACAGGCCTTTTGATTGGTTGCTATTTAAAGAACCTGGTAGTATAAATTCAATATCAGAGGGTTATGAATTTCTTTACATCGGAACTAGTCATGGTGGTATTTATAGGTATAATTTATATGGTAATCAGTATGATTTTCCAATTACAACAGCTCAAGGCTTAGATAATAATAATATTAATAGTGTCCATTTTGATCATAGTACTGGCATCATTTGGGCATCTTCATATGGATCTCTGCAATACTCATATACAAGGGAGGGTGATTGGAGAATAATAGACTTAGTTGATATTGGTCTAAGAAAAAATGATAGAATAGTACAATTAGGAAATTCAAAAAACTACATTTGGGCAAAAGCAAGCGCAGTTTATGTTAAGCTTGATAAATCTTCTGGAGTTTTAGCTGGTATATACCCAATGCCTGATGAAATAAATATCGTTTGGAGTAGTGGCAAATATAACGAACAGCCAGAAATTGCATCTGTGCTAAATGATTATGCTTTAATGTCTGGTTGGATGGCATCTGGTTCAAAGCTGATTGACGGATATGGGAGGTACATTGATATAACTAGTGGCTTAATTGGCAAGCATAATGATGTTTGGATAGGAACATCTGATGGTACTCTTTTTCAGGGTAACAAAACAATGGAGGCAATGTTTCCAACTGAATTTGGGATACGTGGGTCAAATATTAA
>JAYPIC010000035.1:9791-12320 GCA_038127595.1 bacterium
CTCTGGGTTGGATCTAAAGGATACAATATTGGAAGGGGTGTAACTAAATTAAATACTAAAACATTCCAAACTGATCATTTTGATTTTGATGTAACAGTCAATATGAACTTAACTGAAGTTCACTCATTCTATGATTTTGATAATGTACTGTGGGTTGGGGGTAATAGTGTTATATTAGTTTTTGACAAATCCGAAAATTATTGGAGGACACTTGGTGAGGAAAGAGGTCTCCCAAATGCTGATATTACCTCTATGGTTGGAGATTCAAATTATGTATGGATTGGCTCTTACTATGGGGTGAGGCAAATTGATAGAAAAACGAAAAGAGAAGAGCCGATGGGTTTCGAATATCTATTTTATAATCACCCTGTTAATGATTTATTTTTGAATGATTACGGTGTTTGGATAGCCTCTAGAACAGGCATATATCTATATGATAAAAATAATCCCCAGATTATGAACGCATTATCAATTGGAGACTCATATTTAGATTTTCCGGTTTCTCGAGTTACCTCTATTTTTCAGCAAAATAATTTAGTTTATTTTGCAACAAATATTGGTATTGTAGTGTTTGATACTGAAGAAAAGTTTTGGGATATGGCTATTCCTGCATCAGATTATAAAGGTTTAGATGTTAATGATATCTTATTATTAGGTAAATTTTGTTTTATAGCTACAGATAGGGGTATGTTTAGAGTTAATTTAAAGTCAAGAGGTGTAAGGGAATACAATTTTGATTTTATAGGTTCCGTAAATACTATTGAAAGTATAGATAAATATGTTTGGATGGGTACAAATGAGGGTTTAATTAGATTTAAATGGAGAAAAGACCTGTGAAAAAAATTTTATGCTCTATTTTGATTCTATTTCTATTTTCTTTTGAATGTATTTTTTGCCAGAGGCAAAGCAAAAATAAAATCTTAAGTAACGTTGGTAAATATAGTTTAATTGAATTTTCAAAACCTTACTCTAAGGATTCAATCCTTGTAACGGCTTTTGTTGAAATTCCATTTCAGAGCCTACAGTTTATAAAAAAAGAAAAATCTTTTTTTGCTTCTTATGACGTTTCCATTTCTTTGAGAGATAAAAAAGGAAAGCGTATTTTTAGAAAAATGTGGTCAGATTCAATTATTACAAACGAATATATACAAACCCAGTCAAAATATAGAACCAAAAAGCACTTTGTGAATTTAAAAGTTGGTAAAGATGAATATATAATTGATTCAGAATTGTACGATAAAGATACCCGAAACAAAGGTTCGAAAAAAATCAAATTAGATTTCTCTAAAAAAGACAAAACCCCTATTTTATTTGAACCTATTATTGTTACGAATCTTGAGGGCAATTGGGGTTTTAATGATGGTGAGTTTCCTTTAACTGGAAAAAGAATAACGAATGTTGATGATGGTTTAACTTTGATTATATCTGGTTTTGTAGACATTGGGCATTATCAGGTTGAAATGTTTTTAGATGGTAAAAATGAAGAGAATGGGGTTATCGTAATAGAAACCGATGAAACCCCTGATGGGTATTTTGTAACCAGGTATAAATTAAAAAAAGATGATCTATCTACAATTGGACTTAATCTTAAGTTAATAATTAAACAAAATGGTAAAGAAAGATCCCTTTACAAAAACATTTCTATCTTTAAGCCTGGCCTATCTGGGTTCATAAATAATGTGGAAAATTCATTTCAGCAAATGAAATACATTCTTACCAATGATGAGAGAAAAAAAGCTAAAGGTAAAAAAGGTAAAGAACTAGAATCTCTTTTCTTATCATTTTGGAAGGAAAGGGACCCAACCCCTAATACTAGTATTAATGAGCTTATGGAGGAGTACTACATAAGGGTTAATTATGTTAATGAATATTTTAATATGTCTTGGCGAGAGGGTTGGGAAACTGATTTTGGAATGATATATATTCTTTTTGGCCCCCCAGACCAAATTGAAAGGTCAAATTCTACAAGCACAAGCTCATCAATATATCAGGTTTGGTATTACAGCAGATTGAACAAGCAATTTGTTTTCAAAGATCAAAATGGTTTTGGTGATTTTAAACTTGATAGGCCTTTTATTGGCCAAAATTTTTAAATGCCATTTAAAAAAATAAACCAAGGTATCTGATTAATAATCATTAAATTGATTGTCGTTATTTTACAAATGTATATATAAATGAATAAAAAATCATTATCAAGTATTATTAACTGGATTTCGGGCGATATAGCAATTGATTTAGGCACTGCAAATACTCTCATCTGGTTAAAGGGTAAGGGCGTTGTAATAAATGAGCCATCTATAGTCGCAAGGACCATCCATGATGACAGTATTGTTGCTGTAGGTGATGAAGCTAAAGCAATGTTAGGTAGAACCCATAGAGACCTTGAAACAATTAGACCTCTTCAGGATGGTGTTATTGCTGACTTTAAAATGACAGATGGCATGTTGCAGGGTTTTATCAATAAAATTAATTTTAGCCGAATGGCTCGTCCAAGAATGGTAATATGTGTTCCTTCAGGAGTTACTGAGG
>JAYPIC010000035.1:12330-17163 GCA_038127595.1 bacterium
CAGGGTTGAGAGAAGAGCTGTTAAAGACTCCGGCGAAAGAGCAAATGCAAGGGAGGTCTATCTAATTGAGGAACCAGTAGCAGCTGCCATTGGCATAGGTTTGGACATTAGTCAGCCAATTGGCAATATTATTGTTGATATTGGTGGTGGCACAACAGAAATAGCGGTTATATCATTAAATGGTGTGGTAACCAAAGAGACCATTCGGATTGCAGGTGATGAGATGGATGAATCCATATTACAGTGGTTTAGGAATGAGCATAAATTAGAGATTGGCTTAGGTATGAGCGAGTCAATAAAAAAATCAGTTGGTTCAGCCATGCAAATGAATACTAAAACTATCTCAGTTAGAGGTAGAGATCTAGTTACCGGGATTCCAAAAACAATTGAAGTGAGCTCAGACGAAATTAGGCAGGCTTTAAAAGACCCTGTCAATGCCATAGTTGAAGCAGTCAAAAGATGCTTAGAGCAAACACCCCCTGAACTAGCTGCAGATATTCTTGAAAGAGGTATTATTGTAGCTGGAGGTGGTAGTCTACTTCGCGGAATTGATCAGATTATCAGGGAAAGAACAAATGTTCCTGTTAACGTCGCAGAAGACCCGTTGCTATCGGTGGTAAAAGGCACTGGTATGGTGTTAGAAAATCTTAAAAAATACGAGGCTGTCTTACTTTAGCGGTTGTTCATGCGCAACCTTTTATTATTTATTATCAAAAATAAGGATCACTTTGTCTTTGCAGTCACTGTGACCTTATCAATATCTCTTTTATTTAACCGCAATAATGATGAAATGAGCGTTGTTAGAGGGTTCTCATCTGATATAGTTTCCTTTCTATCTTCTCCAATGGTAAAAGTGAAGTCTTTGGCTATTGTCAGTGATGAAAATCAATTGCTTAGAGAAAAAAACCTTCAGCTTAATCTTCAGTTAGAATCCATTTTATATGCAGCTGATGAAAATAAAAATTTGAGAGAACTTTTAGATTTCAAAAGAGAAACTAAATTAAAGATTATCCCTGCGAGTATAATCAATAAAGGCATTCAGACAAATATAAAAGCTCTGACCATTGATGTTGGAAGTAGAGATAGTGTTTTTACAAATCAAGCTGTTTTGACTCCATATGGAGTAATTGGCAAAACGATACAGGTTGGTAAAAACTCTGCAATAGTCCAATCTATTTCAGATAATAATTTTAGGTTAAGTGTGAGAATAATGCCTAGTGGTGCAGTTGGTATTCTTAGATGGTTTGATTCTAACACATGTAAAGTTTATGAAATCCAAAAAAATGTTGAAGTGAACATTGGAGATAGAGTAATTACATCAGGATTTAGTAAAATATATCCGCCCAAACTTCCAGTCGGTACTGTATCAGGAGTTTATGATGAAAGAGGTAGTTATCAAAAGGTAATAAATGTAAGTATTCAAAATGATTTTGAATCAATACAAAATGTCTTCATTGTGTTAGGTGAAAAATGATATTTCTCAAGTACACACTCATCCTATTAGTAACATTCATTTTCCAATCTTGGAGTTCAGAATTTTTTTCAGTTTCTACTATTGATCCTGATTTTTGTGTTATCATACTGCTTTATATCTCCATAAAAAATGGAGGTATGGTTGGTACACTCTTTGGATTTTTTATTGGCTTATTCATTGATCTTTCATCTGGGACTAATCAGTTCTTTGGATTAACGCCTCTTGTTTACACTATGACAGGATATTTCAGTTCCTTTCTGAAAGAAGAGAATCAACGTTTGAACAAAATATATTTTACCTCAATATGGGTATTTATATTGCTGGTTCAATTCTTGATATTTTCTTTAATAGTTTATCAACAATTGCTAATCCAGAGTCCATCTATGTTTATTATAAAATGGCTGGCAACATCTATTTACACATTGGTTTTCATTGGAATTTTACAAGTAATAACACCTTTATACAAAATACAGTAGCATATGCTAAAATCGGATAATATCGTATCAAGTAGACAATTTTTAATTGCCCGGATAGTAGCTTGGGCTATGATTGTGGTATTAGGTATTAGATACTTTCAGATTCAAATAATTGAGCATGAACTATATAGGTTAAAGTCAAATACAAACAGGATTAGGAAGGTTACAAAAAATGCTCCTAGAGGTTTAATTTTAGATCGAAAAGGAGAAATCCTTGTAGATAATTACCCCGTATACGTTCTTACAGCTATCCCTGGTGAAATGTCTAATAAAAATCAACAGTTCAAACTGATTGCTGATTATATCGAGGCTGATTCAAGTATTATTCAGTCAAATTTTAAAAAATATTTTCGAGGACGCTATTCTCCCACAAGATTAGCGAAGGATATGAGTTTTTTACAATTAGCAAATCTTGAGGAGAATAAACTTAACCTTGAAGGTGTATATTATGACCAAATTCCAGAGAGGTTTTATCCTAATGGAGTTAGAGCACCTCATTTATTTGGGTATGTTAAAGAGGTTGATAGGTTAATTAGAAAAGATTTAAAAAATAAAGAATTATATGAACTTGGTGATTTAGTTGGTTGGTCAGGACTTGAAAAGCATTATGAATCATTTTTGAGAGGAAAAAGAGGTACGTATTTTTATGAAGTGGATGCTTCAGGCAGAGAGGTTGGCTCTGCAGCTGAGCTTAATGATACAAGGCCTAGTCCCGGTGGAAACATACAAACTACAATTGATTTAGAACTGCAAATGCATTGTGAAAAATTAATGACTGATAAAAGAGGAGTAATTCTTGTAGGTGAGCCTTTAAACGGTGGAATTTTAGCAGCAGTAAGTTCTCCAGACTATCCACCAGATTTTTTCACTGGTTTGATAACTGAATCAGATTGGAATGATATAAGAACTAACCCTGATAAACCCTTGATAAATAGGTATATACAAGGTAAATATATTCCAGGCTCTATTGTAAAAATGATTACACAAATTGCACTTCTGAAATCTCAGCATTTTAATAAAGAAGTAAAACAATATTGTCCGGGGTTTTACCAATTCGGGGATAGAATATTTGGCTGCTGGTATACAGAGGGTCATGGCGAATTAAATGTGACTGAAGCAATGGCAGTATCCTGCGATGTTTATTTTTACAAAACAGTGAAGCAACTTAATTTAAAAGATTTGAATGAAACATTTAATGATTTTGGTTTTGGTCAAAAAACAAAAATTGATATTCCCAATGAGCATGTTGGTCTTGTACCTGATAGTGATTATATGAGGAAAAGATACGGTAAATACGGTTGGAGTAAGGGCGTTTTATTGAATTTAGCGATCGGTCAGGGAGAGTTGCTAGTAACTCCAATGCAAGTTTTAAATTACGTTAATTTATTAGCAACAAAAGGAAAGGCTCCAAACTGCCACTTTGTATTTGTGGATAATCTTCCCTCAAACACCTCTCCTAATTTAGAGCATCAAATTTGGGATAACGTTCACAAAGGTATGAGAGATGCCATAATAAGTAAAAATGGTACTGGTAAAAAGGCAGATATTAATGTAATAGGTTTTGACATTTATGGTAAAACTGGAACAGCTGAAAATCCTCATGGAGATAACCATGCATGGTTTGTTGGTTGGGCTGATTATAATGGTGAAAAATACTCTGTAGTTATTTTACTTGAAAATGCAGGATCTGGTGGGACGGTTGCAGCTCCTATGGCAAAAAAAGTTTTCAGCAAATTAATTTTAGATAATGATTTTGTTTCAAGATGATTAGTATAAAAAAACCTAATATAAATGATGCTCCATGGAAGATTTTATTTTCTGCTCTTTTTTTAAGTTTGCTAGGACTCATTGCATTGAATAGTATTTCATACCAAAGCACATCATTAGCAATGAATCCTTTTTATAAACAGCTTTTATTTTTACTTTTGGCGATTATTGGATTCGCATTTTCTTTTCTTACACCTAAGTATATAATACATAAGTACGCCTATTTCATATATGGTTTAGGTTCATTTTTGGTAATACTTCCTTTCTTTGGGAACACCCATGCTGGTACGTACAGATGGCTCGACATTGGTTTACCATTTAATTTTCAGCCTAGTGAGCTTGCTAAAATTTTTTTGGTTATTGCTTTGGCAAGATATTTGTCAGATAACAGTATAAAAATTCAATATTTTAAATCAATAATTGTCCCAATTTTAATAGCACTATTACCCGTAATGATTGTTTTAAATCAGCCTGATTTAGGAACTTCCCTAGTTATGCTTAGTGTTATATTCCCGATGTTGTATTGGGCAGGAGCAAGGCCATTTTACCTTTTTCTTTTAATAGCTCCAGTGTTATCTATACTTTCAGCATTTAATGTGATCATGTTCTCTTTTTGGGCTTTAGTTATAGCAATAGTCATTTACTATTCTAAAACAAACATAATCGCTAGTGCAGGATATTTTTTTGGTAATATTTTCTTTGGTTTGTTAGCTCGCCCTTTGTGGGACTTATTAAACCCATATCAGCAAAATAGGGTGTTGACTTTTATATATCCTGATAAAGATCCACTAGGTGCTGCCTATCAAATTATCCAGAGTAAAACTGCTATAGGTTCCGGAGGTCTTTTTGGGAAAGGTTGGGGACAGGGGACCCAAACTCATTTAAAGTTTTTACCAGTACAAGAGTCTGATTTTATTTTATCAGTAATTGGAGAAGAGTTAGGTTTCATTGCAATCATTACAATACTATTTACCTTTGGGTACCTTATAAGTAATATCATTAGAAATTCATACCTATCAAAAGATAAATTTTCTAGCTTAATTTTAATTGGTTTAGGGTCTCTATTACTTCCGCAAGAGATATTGATTACAGCGAAGACAGTAGGGCTTATACAAG
>JAYPIC010000036.1:0-3977 GCA_038127595.1 bacterium
GTTCTAAAAAAGAAGAAGGAAACTATTTGGATGGGAGCATGGAGGGTGAGTGGATATCTTATTCAAAAGATGGTATAATAGTTTCTAAAGGAGAATATGTAAGTAGTAGGAAGAATGGCTTGTGGAAATATTGGTATAATGATGGAAAAAAAGAAGAGGAAGTCCAGTTTGTTGATGATAAACGAAGCGGAAAATCAATGACCTGGTTTTCAGATGGTAAACAAAAAATTGCAAGTAATTACATCGCAGGCAAGTTAGATGGAGAATTTTTAGAGTGGGATAAAGATGGTAAAAAAATATCTGAAGGCTATTACAAAAATACGAAAAAATGGAGCGGGTTTTTTGGAGATGATTATTATCTAGAAGGCCAAAAAGGATCTTTAATTAGTAATTTTTATAAAAATGGTCAAAAAAAGGCTGAGGGAATCTTGATTGATGGAATGAAAAATGGTAATTGGTCAGAGTGGTACGCAAATGGAGATAAAAAATATACTGGTATGTATAAAGATGGCATAAAGGATGGAAGGTGGATTGAATGGAATCAGAGTAGCGAAGAAATAATTAATGGTTTTTATAAAAACAATGTTCCTTGGAGAGGACAGTTTGAAAACTTCTTTTACAGTGACGGTCGTATAGCTCAAGAATACAATGAGTATTTTGAGAATGGGGAAAAAAAGATAACGGGTACATATGTAAATAATAAAAAATCTGGCGAATGGATTGAGTGGTATTCAAATGGGAAAAAAAAATACATTGGAAACTTTTTAAATGGCAACAGACATGGATCATGGGTTGAGTGGGATGAAAGTGGAAATGAGATCATTGATGGTGAGTATAAGTCCGGTCAAAAATGGAATGGACAATTTGGAGGCAAAAATTATGTCAGCGGATTATTAAGACAAGATTTTGTAGAAAAATATCCCAGTGGCGCTTTGAAATCATCAGGCGTATTAATTAATGAAGTTAAAATTGGACAGTGGAGTTTTTGGTATGAAAATGAGGTCATAAAAGAGTCTGGATTTTTTACTAATGATATTAAAGATGGAGAATGGGAAGGCTACTATGAGAGTGGAAATAAAAAATTTATTGGAAATTTCAATAATGGCAAGAAAGATGGTAACTGGATTCAATGGTACGATGACACTCTAAAGCAATCTGAAGGTAGCTATAATATGGGTATTAAAAATGGTGAATGGGTAGAGTGGGATGATAAAGGTAATGTAATCATTAGTATTATATATGTTGATGGGGAAAAATGGACTGGAAGATATAAAGAAATATTCTATTTGGAAGGAATAGAGAAAAAAGGTGTTGTAATTAATTATCCTAATGGTCAAGTGAAAGAGGAAGGTATTATTTTTAATGATACAAAGGTTGGTAGATGGACAGAATATTTTGATAATGGGAAAAGGAAAAATACTGGACTGTACATTTCTGGTAAAGAACATGGTAAATGGTATTACTGGTATAAAAGCGGTAAGAAAGAAAAAGTTGGAGTATACCAAAATGGTATAAAAGATGGTTTATGGAGGGGATGGTATTTTAATGGAAATCAATTTTATGAACGTAATTATAAGGATGGTGAAAAAGATGGAAAGTGGACTTGGTGGTTCGATAATAACCAGGTAAAATATTCTGGAATTTATAAAGATGGGGTTAAAAACGATAAATGGATAGAATATAATCAAAGTGGTGATTTAATAATTGATGGTGTGTATAAAAACGGGATGCCATTCAATGGTTCATTTAAAGGAGAGTTTTATTTTGATGGTGAAAAGGCAGAAGAGAAAATAAATTATTTTTCAGATGGGGGTACTGCTGCAAAAATTTCAAGTAAAGGGTTAACAATTAATAATGGCAATATAAAAATAGGTCAATGGAATTTCTTCCATAAAGATGGTTCTAAGAAAAGCAGAGGTCGTTACGATAATAATAAAAAAAATGGTGAGTGGGTATATTGGTATAAAAGTGGTGATAAAGAAAAGTCAGGTGTTTTCAATGATGATCTAAAGAATGGTAAATGGGAAGGTTGGTATTTTTCAGGCCAAAAGTTTTATGAAAGGTCATATGTTTCAGATAAAAAAGAAGGTGAATGGATATGGTGGTATAGTAATGGGGAAATGAAGTATAAAGGCTCTTACCTTAATGATAAAAAAGATGGGAAATGGCAGCAATGGGACGAGTCTGGCAAGATTGAGATAGATGGAACGTATTATAATGATATAAAATGGACAGGTAATTTTAAAGATGGTATGTACTATAAAGGCAAAATGGCTAGTAAGATCGAAGAGTATTATGATAATGGTTCTCTAAAAGCTGAGGGCTTGCAAATTGGTGAAATAAAGTTAGATAGCTGGAAATATTATTATGAGAATGGTAATATTAAAGAAAACGGCATCTACAAAGAAGGTCAAAAAAACGGTGAATGGTCCACATGGTACAAAAGTGGAAAGAAAAAAGATATTGGATCTTACATGGAAGACAAAAAAGATGGTGAATGGAGAGCGTGGTATTATAACGGGCAAAGGTATTATAAAAGAAATTATAAAAATGGTCAAAAGCATGGACCTTGGACATGGTGGTATGATAACGGGCAAAAAAAATATCAAGGCAATTACGATAATGGTAAAAAAAACGGAGAATGGTTTGAATGGGAAAGTAATGGAGAGTTAGTAATTAGTGGCTTTTATAAAAACGGGAAAAAATGGGACGGTGTGTTTAAAGGTATTAAATACACTTCTGGGGAAAAAACAAGTTCCTAGTCTCTTCGTATTATAGCATAATATTTAAATGAATACTGGTCTTCGATTTGCGGCAATAGATATTGGCAGTAATGCTATAAGGCTTTTGTTCGCTAGGATTATTGAGAATGGAAGAAATAAACCATATCTAATAAAAGAGTCTCTAATTAGAATGCCTTTGAGGTTAGGGCAAGATGTTTTTATTGATGGTGAAATATCAGCTATAAACTCTGAAAAATTTTTAAAAACGATGAAAGGGTTTAAAGATCTCATCGATGCATATGAGCCAATTAGTTATAAAGCATGTGCAACCGCAGCCATGCGTAATGCAAAAAATGGGCAAGATCTTGTAGCTGCAGTAAAATTAAAAACTAATATTAAAATTGAAATCATTGATGGCTCTAAGGAGGCAGCATTGATTTTATCAAAAAATATTAATCAATACCTCAAAGCTAGTACGAACTATATTCATATCGATGTTGGGGGAGGTAGTACCGAACTCTCAATAATAAACAAAAATAAAGCAAAAATATCTAGATCATTTCCAATAGGATCTGTTAGGTTGTTGCAAGGGGAAGTGAATGATGCCTCCTGGCAACAAATGAGGGATTGGATTAAAGATAATATAAAGAATATAAATGTAAATAAAGCTATTGGTAGTGGTGGGAATATCAACAAAATTGCTTCTATGCTTGGCAAAAAAAAAGGTAAGCATGTTGAATATGATCAAATCAAAGAAATTATAAAAAAGATAAAAATAAAAAACTACGATCAACGCATTACTCAATTAGGGCTTAGACCTGATAGAGCAGACGTGATTGATTATGCTAGTAAAATCTATTTAAGAAGTATGAAATGGGCTGGTGTTAGGAAAATATTAGTTCCTCAGTCAGGTTTAGCAGATGGCATCATTGAAGAACTATATGATAGATATAAAACAGATTAATTAAAGTTTGTCAAAATCAAAAAAAAGAAGTTTCAGCCCTAATGTACCGATAATGGTATGGGATGGAGAATGCTCTTTTTGTAAAAAGTTTGCTGATCGTTTTGAAACTCGTTCTAAAAATTTAGTCGAATTTATTCCATATCAATTGCTTAGCGAAAAGTATTCCAATGCTCCAGCTTACGATTATCAAAATTCTGTATACTTTTTAGAAAACTCAGGGTCAACTAGCGGTGCAGAAGCAATATTCAACTTTTTTAAAAAAACTGGAATAAAATGGCCCAATATACTTT
>JAYPIC010000036.1:3987-16957 GCA_038127595.1 bacterium
TTTAAATTTTTTCGTATTACAACTGAATTTTTTTATCGGCTAATTGCAAAAAATAGAAAAATTGCAGGGGCATTTGGAACATTTTTACTCGGATCTAATTTTTTAAAAGATACATTTAGTATAAGTAGTTGGCTTTTTGGCAGGTTTCTTGGTCTGGTGGGGCTGATTTCTTTTTTATCTTTTTGGTTTCAAGCTGAGGCACTTATTAGCTCAAAAGGTGTCATTCCATTTGGTGACGATCTTAATCAAGTAAAATCCTATATCTTTAAATCTAATCAAGAAATTTCAAAGTGGCTTATCCGGCCATCTCTTCTGTGGATTTCTCAGACTGATATATGGCTTAATGTTGTGATATTAATCGGAATTTGCAGCTCCTTTTTATTAATTGGTGGTTTGATTCCTCATATAGCAATCATGTTATCTTGGATTAGTTATTTATCCATAGCGGTTGTATCTGAACCATTCCTTAATTTTCAATGGGATGCATTATTATTGGAGACCTATTTCTTATCATTTTTTCTTGTGCCATGGAAACTGCACCATAAAAGAAATAGTTTAGCTAATCCCTCGGCCATTGGAAGATGGTTGCTATGGCTTTTAGCTTTTAAGCTAATGTTCGAGTCTGGAGTAGTAAAATTTACATTTTATGGAGAAGGAGGCTCTAATACTTGGAGGGATCTTACCGCTTTAAACTATCATTTTTGGACCCAGCCTATCCCATCATGGATAAGCTATTACATTGATAAGCTGCCAACAATTTTTGATAAGGCTGCTTTGATATTTACCTACTTTTGTGAAATTATTATTCCCTTTTTTATTTTTTTTCCAAGAAGGTTAAGGCGTTTTTCTGCAATTCTTTTAATTACTTTTCAACTTTTAATACTACTATCAGGTAATTATGGATTTTTTAACATTCTTACGATAGCAATTTGCATCACACTATTTGATGATCAGTTTTTAAATAAGGTTGTTAAAAATAATTTTTTTAAATCTTCATTAAATGCAGACAGGATAATCAAATATAAAAAAATTAAATTGGGATTTTCTTTAGTAGTGTTAGTTTGTTTTTTATATACTTTTAAAATATTTCTTGAAAGAGATTTTCAGGGCAATAATCCAGAAAATATTAATAAAAATGATAATCGTTCTTTACTTGGACAAAAAATTATAGATGTTGCTCAAGTTTCAAGATCAATGAATGCATATGGTCTTTTTAGAGTTATGACCACGACTAGACCTGAGATCCTTATCGAATTGCAAGATCAAGATAGTACGTGGAGTAATGTCTATTTTAATTATAAGCCAGGTTTAGAAAGCAAAAGACCAAAGTTTTTTCTTCCTCATATGCCTAGGCTTGATTGGCAAATGTGGTTTGAAGCATTATACTTAGAAAGATTAGTAAATAACCCTTTTGAATATGCAACTTATCAAAGGTTTTTAACAGTTATGGTAAAGGACGATATAACCTACTCGAATTTAAAAATGAATGATTTTTTAAATGATGACTCTAAAAAAGTTTTAGAAAAGTTGCCACTTAATGAGCAACGTACATTTTTAATGAGATTAAACAGGAGTATAAACATTCATTTAAATAGTT
This sequence comes from bacterium, assembly GCA_038127595.1. Classification (GTDB taxonomy): domain Bacteria; phylum Fidelibacterota; class Marinisomatia; order Marinisomatales; family UBA1611; genus TMED80. Next base: position 5,585 of record JAYPIC010000036.1, read on the forward strand.
CTTATTGGTTTGCGAGAATGTTATCAAAAATAGCTAACGGTAAAGAAAATCATTTTAAAATAGATAGGCAAAAGAATTATGTAAAAATGAGAATAAGTTTAAAGCATTATTCTTTTGACCATTCTTTTTCAAATAAGAATAATTGGTGGAAAATAAATTTTATAGATAATGCAACGTTTGAGATTTTACTATAAATGAATTGTTGGGTAGAAAACGTAATTTAAATTTTTCTTAATTATCATTGAATGGTTTGGCATGGTTAAGATATTTTAACTTAAGGATTTGAAAATAATGATAAATTTTAATTTTTTAATATTAATGCTAATGCTTTTTTCATCATGCATTAAAACAGAGGAAAAAATAATGTTAAGATCTGGAATTGACTTTAGTAGAGTAGATTCAACTGTAAGGCCTCAAGATGATTTTTACAGGCATGTTAATGGAACGTGGCTTAAGGAATTTGAGCTGCCAAAGGATAAATCTCGCTATGCTACATTTACAGTGCTTAGAGAAAAGGCGCGCAAAGATGTCAAAAAGATTATAGAAGAAGCATCCAAAACAAATTCTCCTGGTGGATCTGACAATCAAAAAATTGGCGATCTTTACCAGAGTTATATGGATACATTAACATTAGAAGAAACTGGCATACAAAGCATTTTCCCAGAATTAGAAAAAATTGACAAAATAAGTGATATGAACGATCTTTCTGAATATTTTGCTTATGCAGACATTTATACTACTGCTCCATTTGGGATTTATGTTTACATTGATAAAAAAAATCCCTCTCAGCATATTACTTATTTATCACAGAGTGGTTTAGGGCTTCCAAACAGAGGTTATTATTTTGATGAAGATGCTAAAAGTAAAAACATCCGCAAAGAATATGTAATCCACATTGAAAAAATATTCCGATTAGCAAAAATTAAAGATGCTAAAAAGAATGCTGATAGAGTTTTCCAAATAGAAATGGGAATTGCAAGACATCACTGGAAAAAAGAAAAAAACAGAGATCCAGAACTAACCTATAATTTGATTTCTTACAATGATTTAAAAAATCAAATTTCTGGTTTTGATTGGGATAAATGGTTTCACACTACTATGATGAAAAAATTTGATAAAATAGTTTTAAATCAATCAGACTATCTTCAAAACATAAGTAGTATAATGACTGGAACTTCTTTATCAGATTGGAAAATTTATTTTAAATGGGCTTTATTAAATAGAAATGCGAGTTTTTTAAATAGCGAATTTGAAAGACAAAATTTCTATTTTTACAGAACAGTCCTTAGTGGCGTTGAAGAAATGGAGCCTAGATGGAAGCGAGGTGTTAGTGTTGTAAGTGGTAGGCTAGGAGAGATCATTGGTAAAGTATATGTTGAAAAACATTTTGATCAAAAGGCAAAGAATAGAATGTTGGAGCTGGTAGAAAATTTAAGAGAAGCTTACAGGATATCAATAGAGGAACTTGATTGGATGGGTGACTCTACAAAAGTTCAGGCTCAAGAAAAATTAAAAAAGTTTAGACCTAAAGTTGGCTTTCCAAACGAATGGAAAGATTATAGTAACCTAGTTATAAAAAAGGACGATTTAATAGGAAACATAAAAAACTCTACATTAGATCGAACAATTAAAAATCGAGAAAAATTAGGCAAACCAATAGACCGGGAAGAGTGGGGTATGACCCCTCAAACTGTTAACGCGTATTATAGTCCCTTATTAAATGAAATTGTTTTCCCAGCTGGTATACTCCAGCCTCCATTTTTTAACATGGAAGCAGACGATGCAGTTAATTATGGAGCAATTGGAGCGGTTATAGGACATGAAATGGGCCATGGTTTTGATGATAAAGGTTCAAAATATGATGGAAATGGTGAACTTAGAAATTGGTGGACAGAATCAGATAGAAAGCAATTTGAAGAAAGAACAAAGAAATTAATAGATCAATATAATGGATACACAGTTGTCGATGGTACACCTGTAAATGGCGAATTCACGCAAGGTGAAAATATTGGCGATTTGGCTGGTATAGTGATTGCATATAAAGCATATCAATTATCAAAGAAAGGCAGCCAAGCGCCTATTATTGATGGTTTAACTGGAGATCAAAGATTCTTTTTTGGGTGGGCAACTATATGGGGGTCAAAATCAACAGATGAACAATTAATAAGGCAAATAAAAACAGACCCACACTCTCCTGGCGAGTTTAGAGCAAATGGACCCTTAGTAAGTATGCCTGAATTTGTAAATTTATACAATATAAAACCTGGTGATGGAATGTATATTGACCCAAATGATAGAGTTAAAATTTGGTAATTAAATAAGTACTTTTATATATACGCATCAAACTATTGTAAATAATTTTTACAAGGTTATAACATTGTAAACTCATTGTCTTCCTATATTTATATAGCTAAATTGATTTACAACAATTATAGAGGAATTATCCTCTATTTATAGGCTATTTATTTTAATGTTGTAAAAAATAATAAAAATAAAATACAACAAAATAATAATGAGTTTTGAAAACTTAATATCTAATCTTTCAGACCAAAAAGTCATTAAGGCAATTTCTAAGCCAATACCCAAAAAGATAATTTCATGTATTGGAGAAGATTCTTTTACAGCCTCTGAAATTGCGGACAAGATATCTTTTCCAAAAGAGAAGATTTATTACCACATAAAAAAGTTGGTCGCATTTAAAATACTAACTGTTTCAGAAACAAATGAAATTAAAGGTATCATTCAAAAAAAATACAGATTAGCCGAATTTTCATCACCACTCAAAAAAGAAATTTTACATGATGATGGATATGAAAATAATTTATACATAAACGAAAAATTAAAGACCAAAATTATTGAACCAGGAACTGCATCAAAATTTGAATATGTTAAGGCTATCGCTAATAAAATGATTGGCAACAGCTCGGCTAGTGAAATTGTGATTCAAAAATATCAGACAAATTCTAAGATTAAAAAATTAAGCTCAGTTATTTTTAACACTCGTAAGGATATTAATTCAGTGAAGGAAAAGATTGAATCTATCATTGCCCAAATATCACTTTATAATGATTCAGATCAATTATATACGAATCAAAAAAGACTAATTGAGGAGAATGAACAATTTTCAAAAAGAATAGATTCTTATAAAAAAGATATCGCATTATCTAATGATAAGATTTCTATTATAAAGAAAAATTACAATGATGAAAAAATTAAACAGAATATTACAATAAAGGAATTGCTGACTAAAATTGAAAAGACTGAAAAAGAGCTTCTCATTCAATCAAATAAAAAAGATCAAATAGAATCATACATAAAAAACATTTATGATGAGGATTCTATATTAAAAAATTATGAAAAGTTTAATTTTAAAAATGATCTGTCAGTTTTAAATATTAAGAAAAAGGATTTAAAAGAAGAAATCACAAATATTAAAAGCCAAATAACATTGAGAGATGAAAAAATAACTCAAATTCAAAAAGCGATAGAACTAATCGCTGCTCAAACTGTTTCCTATGACAATGATTTGAATAATCTTTTACATCAAACGAAACTATTTGGCCCATCTGCAGATAAGGTTTTAAATAACAATGAATTACTTGAAAAGAACTTAGAAAATGAATTACTAGATCTTAACAATAGAAAAAAAGAGATTGATGATAAATTGATTTCTCTAGATGAAAGTATAAGAAGTAACCAGAAACAAATAAGTACTATAAGTAAATCAATTAAGCCTGATCACAAAGAGCTCAAAAGTCTAAGAGCTAAGCATGAAAAATTATTGAAAAAACAATCAATAATTAGCTCTGACATTGATTCAATAAATCAAAATAAAAAACAGTTAGTAAATGCACACAAGGATAAAATAGATGAAACCTTTGACTTATTGAAAGAAATTGAAATCGTAATAAAAAAGAATGAAGCTTCAAAATTATCAGAACAATTAAAAACGCTTGCACAAAAAAAGAAAAGTCTAAATTTTAAAAAAGGCTTGCTTGAAAAGTCTATTAGCTCTTTACAAGAAGAATTATATCAAGACCAGTCTTTTGTTGAAAATTCTAAAACATTATTTCAAAAAGAATATAAAAAAGAGCTTTCAAAATACGATAGCATAAAGGGTAAAATTAAAAAAAGTGAAGATACAGTATTAGCAATAACGAGTGAAATTGAGGTTTTAAAAAGTCTGATAGATTTCCATAAAGCCGTCCTAGAATCCTTAAGGCTGTTTGAGAGTGACACATTTAAAATTAATTTTGATTCTAAAGCTATAGAAAAGAACAATCAGGACAGATCACTGGAAATAATATTAGACGGTTATATTAAAACTTATAATTGGTCTGCTGCTCAATTAAAAAAAGCCAGCTCTAATTTTAATAAAAATAAGTTCATAAAAAACTTAGATGATGATGATATTTTAAAAGAATCAAAAATAGTGATCGATATATCAAGTTCACTACTTTCAATTCCCCAAAAACTTGTAGAATTAAATTTAAAATTAATTGAGACTAGAAAAAGCTCAATATCTTATTTAAAAAAACAAAATATTTTTCAATCATTTAAAGAAGAAATAAAGACTTTAAATAAAAAGAAAAGTGATTTAAAGAAAAATGAAAGGCAATTAGTATACAAAATTAGATCATGCGAAAAATCAATAAAAGTTTTAAACAAAGAAAAATTAAAAAATGAGGAATTATTAGAAAATATTCAGACATCAATTTCTAAGCTAAAAGAAAAATCTAAATTATTAAAAAATAATAAGATCGATTACGATTTTAAACATGTTGATGAAATTAAAAACATAGATAAAACAATAATTAATGTAGAAGCAGCAAATGAAGTATTAATAGAAAGCTTAAAAGAGCAGAAGGTAATAAATCAGAAAAGAGAAAAAAAATTAAAGATTTTTGAAAAATTGATTCATAGTATCGAAAAAGAAAGCGATAAAATTGATTCTGTTAATCATAAAATAAAATTAATTGAATTTGAAGATAAGAATATTAGTGAGCAAAAAAGTGCAGCGATTCAGAAAATAAGACAAGATATAGATAATTATGAAAGTTCGATAATTAAAAAGAAGTCATGGATTAGTAGTTCACGTTTTGAGGAAAATCAAATTCTTGGAGAAATCAGATTATGGAAAAAAGAATTAAATAGGTTGAATGCAGAGAAAAAATTAATAAACAATGAAATTGAAAAATCACAGCAAGTTACGATTCAAAAAGAGGAAGACGCGACATCTTGCAGAGACCAAGTAATAAATAAAATAAGAAATGAAATGGATAAAGAATATGATCAAGAAATAATAAAGCAAAAAAAACTAAAGAAAATTTATTTAGATAATAGATCAAAAATACTTGATGAAGAAAATAAGATCATAACTGTCATTAAAATGAAAGAGAAAAACTTACTTGATCTACAGAAAAAAATATCCAAAGTGGTAGAGAAAATTCAAAAATTCAAATTAACTAAAAAAAGAGAATTAGATAAATTTGAAAGACAGATAAATCAATATAAGGTATCAAAAGAAAAAATATCTTCTCGTCAAATCACCTTTAATCAACAATTGAATGTAGAATTATCCTTGTGTAAAGATGTTGAAGTCAAACTAAAGGATAAAATACTTGAGGCTGCCTCCGAAGTAAAAGCTATAGAGGATAAAATAAGTTTTAAGTCTGGGAGTACATATGCAACTTTCATGAAACAAACTATAGATATAGATGAAAGCCAAGCCAGCGTTTTAGTTAGTGATTCTATTTTAAATCATCAAAATTCTATTTCTCTCATTAAGAAAGATTTACGGGTTGAAAAACAAGAATTATCAAAAAAAATATTGAATCATAAAAAAGATATAAAAAAAATAAGATCAAAAATATCTTTAGCAAAAAAAGATATATTTACATTGAATAAAAAAATTAGTGCTACCGAAAAAAGTCAAAGAAAGTTTAATCTGCCATTAAGTAAACTCATTCAATCACAGGAACTACTGGTCAAGGAGAAAGACCTTGCTGAGAAATCGTTCATTAGTCTACAAGTAAAGGAACAAGAAAATTTAGATGCTCTAGTTCAAAAAAGAACTGCCTTGGAGGACGAGTATAATAAGAATGCTAATAAATTAGATAAAATTTATAAGGCAAAATTGAACGAGTTGAAAAATAGAATTAAAAACCAAGAAGATTTAAGATTAATGAAAATAAATCAGAACTCTAGAAATTTGAAAAAGGTTCTTGAAAAAACAGATCAAAGAATGAATAGAATCGATCAGCTTATTGCAACCGGTGAGGAAGTAATAAGAGAATCTTATTTAGCTATTGATGAAATAACTAAAAAAAGGAGTCAATTGGGTTCTGCAATTAAAGTTTATGATAAAAAGATATTCATGCTTGATAACAAGTTAGAAAAGACAAAATATGGATTAAAGATGAAAATGGAATCCAATATTAAAAAGTTAGATAATTTGAAAAATCAAATCGAAAATTCTGAAACAAATAAACTAAATCTTGGCAAAGATAAAAATGTAATAGAGCTAGAATTAAAATCTTTTGATAATAAGTCTATAAATTTAGGAAGAGACTCTTCTCAAATAGAATTTGACATAAGTCAAAATAAGAAAATGGTCGAAGATTTAAAACAAAGAAAAATCAAATTGAATAAAGATAAAAGTATAAATGATAATTATACAGAGCATTCAGAAAAAGAACTATATGATAGCTTAAACAATTTAGAAAAGATGTTTGAAAATACAAGAGAGGATTACTCTGGTTTAATAAGTGAGCTTAATACTCTTGATAAAAATAAAGCTGTTTTAGAAAAAGACGCCAAAATGAGCAGGTTAATATTATCAAGTACAGAAAAAGAAATTTTAGAAAAACTTTCTGATTTTGATTCATTTAGTAAAAAATTACAATCTGCAAGAAATAGTCATACTCAAAATTTTTCATTAACCAAAAAAATGTTGAAATCACTACAGAAAGAGTATCAATTTCTCTTTTCTAGTTCAAAAAAAATAAAAGAAAATAAAAAACTAGTTTTATCTTACACAGACACATTAATTAATGATAAAAATAAAACTTCTGAGCTATATAACATTCGCTATAAAGAAGGTGAGAGTAGAGCTGAAACATTAAAAAAAATGAATGAAAACTTTCATATCCTAGAACGAGAGTCTGAACAAAAAAATCAACAATTTCATATTAAAAAAGATGTAAACGAAAATGAATTAAAAAATATATTGAAAGAGCTAGATGACAATGATAATAAGATTTTTGAACTAAAAACATTAAAGAAATCTGAAACTCATCAATCGAAAATTTATAAAGATCGAAAAAGTAGTTTAGTTAAAAAAATTGATACTTTAAATCGTGAGCATAAAAAAGATATTCCTGTCATAGATGACCTTTTATCAAAAAAAGAAAAAACATTATCAAATGTAGATTCAAATCTTGAAAGGTGTTCTAATCGTATTGACACCTTAGAGAGATCTTTGCTACCAAGAAAAAAAGAACTGGGAATGATCGAAGACCGTAATAAAAATGACCTTCTAGACCTAGAGGATCTTAAAATTGAAAAAAAGAATGTTGATTCAAAAATTAATAATAGTATTGGGGCAATACGGAAAATAAAAAAGACCATTAAGCATGATACAAAAAAAATTAATTCTGAAAAAATTAAGAATGAAAACTCTATTCAGAACTTAAAATTAAATCTAGAGCAGAATAACAAATCGGCAGAATCTTTGAGGAAAGATTTAGAAAATAGCATTCAAATTAAAGGTAGTTTAACTAATGAGTTAGAGAGTAAAATTAAAGAAAAAGATAAAATTAAAGCTAAAATAGGTACTGTGAAAAATCGTTTAGATTCTAGCAAGGATCTTAAAAAATTAATGATGGAGCATAAATCCTTGGAAAAAGAAGTGAAAAATATGAACCTAAAATTAAATCAGTTTCATGAAAATTTTTCAGCTCTTAGTGCTGGTCTAAACGAATTAAAACAAATTAATCAAGAAAACATCGCTCCAATTGAGAAGAATATTTTGGATAAAGAATATGAAGTCTTGAAAGATATTGATGGTATGAAAGAAAATGAAAAAGCGATTAGGGATTATACTTTAAGGATTAAACAAGCACCATCAAAACTTAAGAGCTTAGATATTCAATACAAGGATCAAAATAGAACAAAATTCAAATTAGAACTTAAACTTAAAGAATCTATAAGAAGTTTAGAGATGTTAAAAAAACGTTCTGAAATGTTTGATTCTTCAATGATGTAAATATAGTTTAATGATGAACAAAGTAGAAATATTTACTGATGGAGCTTGTAAAGGTAACCCCGGGCCAGGAGGTTGGGGCGCCATACTGAGGTATGGTACAACTGAGAAAGAAATTTATGGTGCTAGCAAGAATACTACTAATAATATCATGGAGTTAACAGCAGTTATAGAATCTTTAAAAAATTTAAATAAGCCTTGTGAGTTAATTATTACCACTGATTCAAAATATGTAAAAAATGGAATAACTGAATGGATTCATAATTGGAAAAAAAATGGGTGGAGGACTGCTGCAAAAAAAGAAGTAAAAAATAAAGAGCTATGGATTGAACTAGACTCTCTTATTCAAATTCATTCAATTACTTGGGATTGGGTAAAAGGTCACTCAGGACATCCCGAGAATGAGCGAGCTGATTTGCTAGCAAACGTAGCAATAGAAGAATTAAAATAAAGATAAATCTCTCTGTCAGGTTAGCTTGCAATTAAGAAATTTATCTAACGTTTCCAATATTGACCTAAGGTCAGAAAATGAATTCAAAAAAGGTTCTATTCCTCAAAGTGTAAACATACCAATTTTAAATAATGATCAATTCAAAAAAGTCGGAATTGAGTACAAAAAAAATGGAAGTGATGCTGCTATAGCTTTAGGGCATTCATTGGTTAAAGGATCATTAAAGGGAAATTTGATCCAACATTGGACTGAGCATTTGAAAAAAAACCCAGAATGTTTATTGTATTGTTTTCGCGGGGGTATGAGATCTGAAATAGCAGTTAAGTGGCTAAGCGAGTGCGGTGTAAAAGTAAACAGATTAAAGGGAGGGTATAAAAATTTCAGAAATTGGGTGATTTCACAACATCTAGATATAGAAAATTATATTAAAGATTGGATAGTAATTGGTGGATTGACAGGTTCAGGAAAAACAGATTTTCTGCGTTCTTTTAAAGAGTCAATAGATCTAGAGCGAATTGCTAATCATAGAGGATCTGCTTTTGGTATTAGGGATGGTGGACAGCCTACTCAATCAAATTTTGAAAATATATTAACTCTAGATTATCTGAATCACAAATATGAGAAATTGATTCTTGAAGATGAAAGTAGAACAATAGGCAGAGCTGGCTTACCTGGGTTCTGGTATCAAAAGATGCAAAGTTCAAAGCTTATAATTTTGGAGGTTGATGATGATAAAAGAGCTGAAAATATATATTATGAATATGTATATGATGAATTAAATAATGGGGTAAACGAAGATATTCTACTAGAAAAATATTTAGGTTCATTGAATAATATCAAAAGAAGATTAGGGAATGTAGTTTATAATAATATTAAAGATTTAATGAAAATTGCATTCCATCAAAATGAAAAAGAAATTCATAAGGAATGGATTTTGACTTTACTAACTAGCTATTATGATAAAATGTATAGTTATAAACTAGATATGCGAAAAGATTTCATTGTTCACAAAGGGGAGATAGAGTCATGCAGGGGTTATATTAATGCTATGCTCTAGGGTCATTATTCATTTTTTGAAAAAATTCAACTGGTGTTTCACCAATATTTTCTGAACCTATATTTTCAATAAATTTTAAAGCGATAAGGTTATTTCTAATTTCCTCATTTGCGTTTGTTATAGCAACATTTCTATTTTGGCTTTGAGATAGTTTAATTAAGTCTTCTAAACCAAATATTCCTGATAAGTCAACATTTGGGACCTTTTTCATATCAATTATTACGGGATTGTCATTGGGTATTCGATTAAAGGATTTAATCAGTTTTTCAACAGATCCAAAAAATAATGATCCTTTTAGTTTAAGAATTTTGATATTACTATGATTCATTTCATTTGCGTCTAAGCCCTTAGCATAATCTGAATCAGAAAAATCAACGAAAGCAAAAACATTTTTTTCTTTAAAAATATTTTTTAAATCTTTTATAGAGCTTAATACGGCAAAGATAACACCTATTGTTATTGCTACCATTAGGTCCTCATAAACCGTGATGAATAAAACCATACAAAATATAATTAAATCTTTTGTTGGTAGTTTATTTATTACTGGTATAATACGATAATCTAATATTTCTATTCCAACTTTGAATAAAATTGCGGCTAAGCATGCGGTGGGTATTTTTGCCACTAAAAATCCAAGACCTAATAATACCGCCATTAGTGTAAGGCCATGAACTATTGAGGCAAGAGGAGTCTTACCTCCAAATTTAATATTTGCCACTGTACGCATCGTGGCGGTAGCTGTAGTAACACCTCCAAGTAAGCCAGCTGCTATGTTAGCCATCCCTTGGCCAAATGTCTCTCTATCACTGCTATGCCTTTTCCCAGTAATATTATCAGCAACCTTACAGCTTAATAAACTATCAAGAACTGCTAAGGCAGCTAAAGCAAATGCAGGGCTAAGAAATGAAATAGTTCGACTAAAGTCTGGTATATATATTGAAAATATTTGATTAGCATCAGTATTGTCCATTTTATCTCCAATATATGGAATGTCGAGATTAAAAATTTGAGCAACACAGGTACCAACTAACAACGCGGTAAGTGGAGCAGGAATTTTATTTAATATTGAATACTTTTTTCCTAAAAAAGGCCACAAGAACAGTATAGCAAGTGAAGGTAACGATACGTATAACGCTTCGATGTTAGCATTATTAATTGTATTTGATAAATTAATAATGACGTCATGAATACTTTTTTTGACCTCAAGTCCAACAAAAGCATTTAGTTGAGTTAGTATAACTATTACTCCTATACCGCACATAAATCCTGCCACAACAGGGTAAGGAGTATAATGGATAAAATGAGATATTCTAGCAAATGAAATGATAACTAAAATTATTCCACTTAAAAAAATTATTGAAAAAGCTGCAACTAAATCAGGATCATTTGTGCTTCCAATAACGAAAAAACTCATGTATGCGGCTATTTGTGCAGCTTTTGGAGCAGTAGGGCCGCTAACCCCAACAAGGCAACCGCCGAAAAATCCACCTACAATACCACCAGCTATAGCCCCCCATACACCTGCGATTGGGCCAAGCTGTGAAATTTCACCAAATGCCAGAGCAAGTGGAAGTGCAATTATCCCAACGGTAATACCCGCAA
>JAYPIC010000037.1:0-3048 GCA_038127595.1 bacterium
TTTCGCCAGCAAGGACTTCTACCCATTCAATAGATCTCTCACCATTATAAGCTTTTGATACCGCGCTATCAAATACGGTTGATGCGGCAGCCCATATGTCAGCCCCAATACCATCACCTTCTATAAAAGGAATTTTTATATTGTTAGGGACAGACAGTCCACTGTCTGTCATTTCTACTTTTTTACTTTGAGACATGTTTTAATCAACTTTCTACTTTTTTCTTATTCTTTTTAGCTTTTTTCTTCTTATTTGATTTTTTATCTTCAGAAGATTGAGTCTTTTTATTTTTGTAATCAGTTAAGTAGTACCCAGAACCTTTAAATATTAAGCCGGTACCGCCGCTAATAACTCTTCTTAAACTATTCTTCTTACACTCAGGACACTCTTTTTTAGGAGCATCTGACATGGATTGAAAATACTCGTACATTTTTTCACAATCGTTGCATATGTAATCGTATGTGGGCATATCTAATTTTTATAAGAATTAAGGTGGTAAATTTACTAAATATTAAACATTATATTGCTTATATAATGCATCTTGTACACATTTTGGAACATAATCTGAAATGTCTCCACCCAACCTGGCCACGTCCTTAATTACAGTAGAATTTAGATGTATGTATTTTTCATCTGGCATCATAAAAAGAGATTTTATATTTGGATTAAGATTAAAATTCATCATGGCCATTTGAAACTCAAATTCAAAATCACTTACATGCCTTAATCCTCTTATAATTGCAACAGACTCTGTAGAACGCACAAAATCAACAACTAGTCCATTAAAGGTATCCACCCTAACATTTTTAACATCCGAAAGACTTTCTTTTATTAAATAAACTCTTTCTTTGTCATTAAAAAGAGGTGATTTTTCTTGATTAACTGCTACGACTAAAATTAGCTCATCAAATAGCTCAGCAGCTTTTCTAGCAATATCTAAATGACCATTATGAATTGGATCAAATGTACCAGGATAAACTATGCGTTTCATGATTTGCTATATAAAAGAACTTTAGTGTCACCGTATACTTTTTCAATACAGTTGTCATATGTAAAGTTATTTTTTTTCATTTCTACTACTAATTTACCATTTTTAGATAATTTTTTTATACAGCTATTAAAAAGCCAGTCATAATCAATTTTATCATATGGTGGATCAGCAAAAATCAGATCAAATGAATCATTAGTTTTTTTTAAAAATAGCTCTACTTTATTTTTTATTATATTTATCGGCACACCTTCAAATTTTTCACTATTCCTTTGTAATAGCCTTATACTTTTGGCATCTTTTTCAACAAAAGTAATTGAGGAAGCCCCCCTGGAAATAGATTCAAACCCTAATATTCCCGTACCTGAAAAAAGATCTAAAACAGATGAAAAATCAAAAGGATTAATGATATCAAAGATACTTTTACGAACTCTAGATTTAGTAGGCCTGTAGGAGACATCTTTAGCAGTATCAATTTTAATACCTCTATAAACACCACTAAGTATTTTCATTTTTGTTAACTAGTCAAAAAAGAAACGTAAAATCCTGCTCTAGGATCAGGTTTGTCGACCTCATTAAATAATACAAATTTTCTCAACAGGACAGTGGGTCCAGATCTTAATAAAATAGATGCAGTTTTTCTAATTTCTTCATCGCCACGAACCCAGATTAAAACTGGTTCATATATTCTGTTTGTTTTGTAAAACTGATCAAATTCCCTGATAGTGTAGTCGTTAATTGTTGTATCAAGCTCTGTGAGGAAACTTTCTTTATCAATACCGATAGAAATCTCTTCAGATTTACTTAACTCCGGAAAATCAAAACTATAGTACCATAAAAACATTGTACTGTCTGATCCTGCTGATTCTACTGAATAACTAGTAGTTTCTAAACCAACAATATGCTCAATATCAGGATTCAATCCACTCATGTACTCAAGACTTATGAAGGTACCTGTAATAGTTAAATTATTATATAACTTTAGTTCTGTTGATTCAAATAATTTGGATATTACATTTGATATCTCGCGAGACTGTAAATGCATGTTGATATCATAATCAACAATACCTTCAGAACGCTCTTTGAGATTTATTGGATCTATTTTTTTGATTACATATTCTTCATTTTCCCCAAAAAGAGGTTTATTAATACTTTCACGAAACTTTATGTAATTCATTGCAAAAAACAGCCCCATTATGACAATAAGAGCAAAAAGAAGCCATACCATCTCACCACCAGATATGGGTTCAGTTCTTTTCTTTTTTACTTCAGGTTTAATTTCAGTTTGTGGTAGTGAAAATGGTTCTTTTTCAATGTCCTTTTCTTCAGAAAAAATTTCTGTAAACAAAAAGTCGGAAATTTTTTCTTCTTCAAAAAAATTAAAAGAGTGTCTAGAACTAGCACCAACAGCTAAACTAGTTAATACATTTGATTCATAATGCGATGTCGTTTCAGTCAAAGCACTCGTAAGCGTCATGTCATCAAAAGGAACCATCACTCTAAGATCAGACTCTTCCCAACAACCTAATGCTTGTCTTCCTAATTTATCAGCACTGTAAATAGGAACGTCATCAATGTCTGATTTGATCAAACGAAAAGATCCTAGAGTATATTCCTCATTCTCGGTTGATGAAATTAGTTTTGGTTGGCCAGAGCTGAATGCAATGACACCATGATCAAATCTGCAATTTTTAACCATAAAAAACTTATACTGGTTTTTATTTTTTAAGACAATCGCAGCATCAGAAACATGCCCAGCATCCATTATCACAGAGCTGAATGGTCCCATCCAATAGGGGTTACCACCTAGCTCAGATATAGATAGTTTAACGGTTCTTATTAATGTAGTAGAGCATGCTACTGTATGAATGTTTACCTCATCTGGAAGGTATATCTGACCAAAAACTGACATTTTTTGATTGTCAGGCCTATTCTTTTTGTTCTCTAACCACTTAACGTAATCCCAGTAATCTTCTCTTGCAAGATCTATTTCGGTCTCAACACTATCATGGTAAATAAAATCATCAGAAATTGCTACGGCAATGTCTTGACCACTAAAAGG
>JAYPIC010000037.1:3058-16242 GCA_038127595.1 bacterium
CCCTTCTTATCGCAATTCCTAGAGAAGAGTTAAGTTCTCCCTCTTTATGGATAAAACCCGATATAGGGTCATTGTAGTTGACCTGTTTGACGTTATGAAGGGTTAGTCCGCCGTTTTCATCATCTGACCAAACACCGGCGATGAGGAACTTATCTGAAACAACGATTCCTATCATGATATATTAAAAACCTAATCCCAGCTTCGATTTCCATCATTGATCTCACCATGTCCAAATGACTTTAGAGAGAAAATAAGAAACCTAGGATCTTTATAAGGGTTTTCTTTGGTTATAGGACTTTTTACTTTGAATTTTTTGTTTTCATTGTCAATATTTATCAGATACTGATCACCGCTGAGAGGACAAGTAAAAATACTTGAATCAGGTATAAATGTTTTATAATACTCAATCAATTCAACTCTTTTTAAAGGCTCTTCACCAAGATTAGCGATAAAGTTTGGATCTTGACTGTAAGTACTTAGGAATTTTTTCTGTGTAAAACTCGTATCATTTCTACCTAATTCCTGAGAAAACATTACAATCTGCACTGTTGTGTCTAAAATAGTATCTCTTCTGTAACTTTTAAATCCAAATGTCGTATCATAATTAAAACCGAATGATTCGTTTATGTCTACTGTATACTCCCTACCAAACAAGGTAAGGGACTGCTCTCCAACATAAAGAGAATCACCAAGCAGCGAATCCCTAGCAGAATTAACCACTTTCATTGCTTCAAAAAAATTAGGATTATATGAACCAGTGAGTTGCTCGTAAAAGGACTCAACATCATAAATATTTTTCATATTAAATCTACTTTGCTTTTCAAATTCTTGTTCCTCAGACCAGACAGAAACTGGTGCATATATAACAAAGATAAGAAAGAAAAATGCTAGAACCGTGATAAGCTCTAATAAGTCTGAGAATTTTTTTTGGTCTAATTTTGACATGTAACTTTAATTTTCCACATTAGTTATAATAATATACATTAACAACACTGCTCAATATTAATAAACCAATAGGCATTGAGGTTATTATTTTCTTAGATATGATAAAAGTAATATTATAATTATAAATCTATCTTTGAAAACGGATTTTTAATTGGAGAAAGCTCACTTTTCAATGATTCTATAATTTTTTTACTTTGTCTAGATAGTGAGGATGGAGTATCTACAATAACTCTTACGATCTGATCCCCTTTTGAAGAGCTTCTAAGCATAGGAAAACCCTTACCTCTCATTCTAAGTAGTTTTCCGGATTGTATTCCAGAGGGTATCTTCAATGTAGATTTACCATCTAATGTAGGAATTTCTACTTTACTACCAAAAACGGCATCTGGATAACTTATTTTAAGCTCGATGAAGATATTTTCACTATCACGAACAAAATATTGATGTGTTTTTTCCTCAAAAACGACCAGTAAATCACCAGGATTACCCATCATATTTTCATTACCCTGTCCCTCTACAGTCATATAGTTACCAGATTCTACTCCTGCCGGAACTTTAATATTGATGGTTTTATCTTTTTTAACCATGCCATCTGGTCCAACACCACTGGGTCGACTACCTACGATTTTGCCGTTACCATTACAGCGAGGGCATACGCTAGTCTGCTGCATTCTGCCTAGGACGGTATTTGCAATTTGAGTTACTTGCCCTCGCCCACCACATGTTGAGCAATTAGTGAATTGAACTCCATCTGCAACTACAGAACGCTTCACTTTGATCTTTTTTTCTATACCTTTATTTATTTCTTCATAATCTAAAGCCAATTTTATTCGTATATCCGGCCCTTTGGATCTGCCTCCTCTTTGTCTACCCCCACCAAAAATGTCACCAAATGGACTACCACCAAAAATATCACCAAATTGGGAAAATATATCTTCCATATCCATATGAACACCACCGCCAAAACCACCGCCTTGCGATCCCATACCTACTCCGGCGTGACCAAATTGATCGTACTGACTTTTTTTCTGACTGTCGCTTAGGATACTGTAAGCTTCGGCTGCTTCTTTAAAATTCTTTTCTGCCTCCGCATTGCCAGGATTTTTATCGGGATGGTACTTAAGCGCAAGCTTTCTATATGCTTTTTTAATTTCATCATTAGATGCGCTTTTTGATACGCCGAGTACATCATAAAAATCTCTCATTTTTTATTCACCACAACCTTTGCATGTCTTATGACCTTATCATGATATCGGTATCCTTTTTCAAAAACACTCAAAATAATATTATCGTCCTTTTTTTTATCACTTTGGGTCATCATCGCATCATGAAGCTCAGGATCAAGAACATCCCCTTCCGAGCCAAAAGGTTCGATTTTTTTATTTTCCAAAAAGCGCTCAATTTTTGAACGAAGTAAACTTATGCCGTTAATGAGAGCATCTTCATTTTTACCTTCTGAAGCTTCTGCTGATTCAACCATTCGGTTTAAATCATCAAATATTGGCAGAATTTCTTTAATTACACTCTCACCATCATATTGCAATAGAGCAGAAATCTCTTTGTTCTTCCTCTTTCTGAAATTTTCAAATTCAGCTTTAAGTCTAACATGCTTATCAATAAGTAAATCTAGTTCTTTCTTATGGTTCGAATTATCTGATTTAGCTTTTTTCGATTTTTGCTCTGGTTTCTTTTTTACAGTCTGCTTTTTTGTCTTAGCAGTTTTCTTTTCTGTCAAAATGGACTCCGAATCAATGGTTTAAAATATTTGCTTGAGTAAAAACAGTAATTATGTATTATTTCATTACTCCTGAAACAGCTCTATAACTACCTAGTACAGAAATTATACCAGAAAGCAAAGTGAGCCATAAAAACAATACCGGCGCTATGGTTAGTTCAACATTCCAACTAGTAAAATTGTTGATAACATAGTTTACACCATTGATAGTACCAATTATAAGTGGAACGGATACAATAGTCGCAATGATTCCATCAATTAGGCCTTCAAAAATAAATGGCATTTGAATGAATAACCTTGTTGCGCCAATTAGTTTTAGTGAATTAATTAAATCTTTTCGAGAAAATATAGATAATTTAACTGTATTGTAAATAACAAGAACTGCTACAGATATAAAAACAAGTGCAACCCAGGGAAATATTTTCATTACTCTAGCGTAAGTCCTTTCAATTTTTTTAATTAAGTGCCCTTGATATCTAACCTCCTCAACACCATCCATTTTTTTAATCTTATTAACAATTGGTGTTGCATCGAGGACCTCTTCGGAATTTCTTTTAAGGTTTACAACTGCGCTAACAGGCAATGGGTTATACCCTAATATGCCAAGAATATCTTCTCCGAATTGGTCCTTGAAAATTCTTACTGCATCATCTTTATTAATGACAGTTGATGAACGAACCCCTTTAATTTCTAGAATGAGATCAGAAACTTCTTTTGCTGCTTTTAAATCTATATTTTGTTTAAAAAACACTTCGATTTTATATTTTGACCTAAGGTATTGCAGAATGGACTTTGTATTTTCTCCAGCAGTAGCAAGCAGCCCAACAAAATAAAGAGCAAGAAACAGAGAAAAAACTGCTGTGAAGGTTGTCATCTTATGACGCCAAACATTTTTTAAACCTTCAGAAATTAAATATAAAAATTTATCCATCAACTGCCTCGAAGCAGACCATCTTTAAGTTCAATAATCCTGCGGCCTCTACCTTTGATCAAATTATAGTTGTGTGAAGCCATTAAGATAGTAGTACCATTATTATTTATCGTTTCAAGTAATTGAACTAACTCAAAAGCAGCAACCGGGTCAAGGTTCCCAGTAGGCTCATCCGCCAAAATTAGTGAAGGCTCTTTAACAATGGCTCTTGCCAAAGTTACCCTTTGTTTTTCACCTCCTGATAATTCATATGGGTAATGAGTCCTTTTGCCATCAAAACCTACCATATCTAAAGCATCCTCCACTCTATATGCTATTTCGCTTGCATCACAACCAATAACATGTAAGGGAAGTGCCACATTATGGAAAACATTTCGATCATTTAAAAGATGATAATCTTGAAAAACCATGCCTATATCTCTTCTCAAAAGTGGAACATGGCTTTTTCTCATTTTATCTGAATTGAAATCACCAACATTTATTTTCCCGGAATCACAAAATAAATCAAAATAAATCAACCTCATTAAAGTTGTTTTACCAGAACCTGTTGGACCAATTAAAAAAACAAACTCCCCGCTATCAATAGAAAAAGATAGATTAGTAACTCCTCTACCTTTTTGATGCGTGTAAGAGACATTTTGGAAGTCTATCATATTCATAAATTACTCAAATATTTTTTATGGAAAAAGGATAGAACAATATTGAAAAATTAAATAAAGTTAAATATGAATATTATAACTAGTTATATGATTAAATTATGATAAGCTATTTAAATATAATTTTTTAAAGGTAATCCATTGAACTTAATTTTAGATCTTGTTTTAGTTTCGTTATCAATCCTAATGCTTTGGAAAGGCGCAGATTGGTTAGTTGATGCCGCATCTGAGATTGCTCATTCACTGAAAATATCAGATCTTGTTATAGGACTTACTGTAGTGGCATTTGGAACATCAGCACCTGAATTTGCAGTAACAATTCGTGCTGCTATAACTGGCCAGACAGATATCTCAATCGGGAACGTCGTTGGGTCTAATATTTTCAACCTAGGTTTCATTCTAGGCGGAACAGCAATGGTTAGGGCGATCAACATAACTCCAAAACTTCTCTACAGAGATGGTATCTTTCTTCTAATTGTAACCATATTGATCTACATCCTATTTTTTGGATTTAATGGCTGGGATGCTGCGGATGCAATCAATGCTTATGAAGGGTCAATATTATTTTTGGCTTTAATTGGATACATTATATTTTTGTTTATTAAAAAAGAACCAATTGAAGAAACCCACCCAAAATCTGCAGACCTACAATCTTACATATGGTTTTTTGTGGGTCTTTTCTCTATTGTATTAGGCGGGCATTTAATGGTTGAGCACGCGTCAAACCTAGCTCGTGCCTTTGGCGTCTCAGATTGGGTTATAGCAGTCACAATAGTTGCTGCAGGAACTTCAGCGCCTGAGCTAGCGACATCATTGACAGCAGCATTTAAAGAAAAACATGGAATGGCAATTGGGAATTTACTTGGCAGTGATTTATTTAATCTTCTTGGAGTACTTGGTTTAGCAGGTATAATTAACCCAACTAATATCCAATCTGACATTCATTCAAGTATAGTTGTGCTAATCATAATGGTTTCTATGGTACTTGTTATGATGAGAACAGGTTGGCAAATAACTAGACTGCAAGGGACTATTCTTGTAACACTAAATTTAATTAGGTGGTATCTAGACTTTGCAGGCTAGGTAATTACGAGTCATTTGATACACTATATAGATTGTTCTTATTTATATATTCCCATATTGGCAATGTTACCATATACCTTATTGTAAGATCTTCTACCCACCTTGATCTTATTTTTGAAGAAGAAAGTTCAAACCTTGGAATATTTGCAAAGTGAACATCTTGCAATATCCAATGAGGTATATCTGAAGGCCTAAAACCTGGTCTTATTGCTACAATTACCTTAGCCTCATCTAATATCTTTTTTGGTTCTTTCCAATTTTTTAAGTCGATCAAACTATCGCTTCCAATTAGATAGTAGACTTCTTGCTTTTTAAGATTCAATTTGTTTTTTATATCAATTATAGAGTCAATAGTGTATGAGGTGCCCTTTCTAACTATATCAACATTTGAGTATTCAAATTTAGGGTTATCTTCAATAGCGATCTTTATCATATTAATTCTATGATCTGCACTAGTTATACCGTTTTTATGAGGGGGTGAAAATGCAGGAATGAAGAGGACCTTATCAAAATTCTCTGCCTCACATACCGTCTGCGCTATTAGAAGATGACCAATATGAGGAGGATCAAAGGTTCCTCCAAATAGACATACTTTCATTATAATTCTTTTTGGGAAAAAACTTCGGTTAATTCAAGCACTAGTTTCTCCTGCTTTATGGAGTCTCTTCCTTTATCTATCCAATGACTTCTGGCTTTTTTGTCGTTACCTTGTTTCAAGTAAGATTTAATAACCTCATAATGTACATTCTCAATTATATCAGTATCATAGTAAAGGTCAAGAACCTGGTTAAATGACATTCTAGCTGGCTCAAACTCATCCATCTTCATGTAAAGAATCCCAGTTTCATATAATTTTTTTGCGAGTTTGTTTCTTAGAACGCTCATTGATTCTGAAACTGTTCTACTATGCTCGGACTCAGGGAAATCATCAAGGAATTCCCGATACCTTTCTAGTGCTTTCTCTGTGTATGACTGGTCGTTATAATAATTTGGGCTCTCTATTCTGTACGCCTCACAAATACGAAAACGTGCTTTTTCAAAAAAAGGACTAAAAGCCATTTTTCTAGTTAAGTTTTCATATTCTTGAATTGAGAGCATGTACTGCTCATTAAGAAAGTAAGCTTCAGCTAGAAAAAATTGTGCATCATCTCCATAATCTGTTCCTGTACCCCTCGATAAAATAAATTTGAATTCGTCTTGAGCTTTTACAAACTTGCCCTGATCCAAAAAATCCATTCCTATTTTTAAATGATCAGCTAGAGGTAAACTCTCATCAGGCAAGGAAGACGAACATCCTATAAAAAATAATAAAAAGGTTATATATATGTATTTCATTTAAAAGTTTAATCTAAAAGATAAACCACCAATACCATGTGTATTATTTGGATCAAATAATAAACCCAAATCTAAATCTACCTTTTTAGCCTTATCTCCATTTTCTTCATTTTTAACATTTCGGTTAGCCCAAACTGCTTCTAAACCACTGATTACATGATTAAACATCATTGCACTGATGCTAAATTTAGCAAAAGAAAGCCATTGGTTTGCTTCATAACGATCATCAAGGTAACTTTGTTTCCTTGGAGTTTTTATAACTATCTCAGTACTATCACCTA
This sequence comes from bacterium, assembly GCA_038127595.1. Classification (GTDB taxonomy): domain Bacteria; phylum Fidelibacterota; class Marinisomatia; order Marinisomatales; family UBA1611; genus TMED80. The sequence goes on from JAYPIC010000037.1 coordinate 10,025, forward strand.
CATCTTTTTCTTCCCAATACCAATTTGTTGAAACATCTGACCATCCCCCAACAAATTGATCATACTTACCAATGTTCTCATAGTAATGTCTATCTTTAACCATACTAAGATCTTCACTATCCAAATAGCTTGATAGGATTGAGAGGCTATCAGAAGTAATGAACTCAGTATTAAATAAATTTACTAAATCACCTTTAAGGTGAATTGTTAAGTGATGAGTCCCAATATAGTTTCTCATAGCTTTTAATTTATTGTCAGTGAAAAACAAGCCATTATTTTCAATAACTTCTGGACCTGATTGAGTAAAATCCCACCAGTCTTTTACATTCCAATTTTCATCAGCAAACTTTTGGTAATTCATTCTGATTTCATCAGCTTTTTTGTTTGAATATATGATACTAGTTATACTAACTATCTCCGTCGCAATAAAAATTCCTGGTTTCCAAAGCGGCTCTTTATTGTACAGTTGACCAAGGCCTGGCACGATCAAAGACATAATCAAAGGTTTTCCTGGATAAAAAGTAGAATCTTTTTCTAAAGCCGCCTTTGTTGAATCTTGACCGAACAAAGGAATAGTAAAAAGAAAAGATAAAATTAACCTAGAAATCAAATAATATTTTGAAGTATGTCCTGTATTCATCACCATATGAATATGATTCTCCTTTAATTGTTCTATTGAATTTAGTTAATCCTTTGTGAATCTCTAACTCAATTGCAGTTGGATAATTATAAAAGGAAAAACCATTGACTCTCCACTGAAGACCAATAGATTTTTTCCACATTTGGTCTTCTTTTTCACGCCAGGCATCTCCAAATTGAAAGATTGCTCCCAAAACGCTATTTTGCATTATAAACCATCCTATTTTTACGTGCTTCTCCCTCATTAGAGGATAACGAACAGAAAAATCAATCAATGCTGTTCTAGTACCTTCAATTCCATAAAATGGGTACCCTTTCAGCCCACTCATACCCCCATTAAAAAAATGAAAAAATGAATCAACCTTTGTATTTGTTATATACCCACCATTTAAGTGTAAGCTCGTTGTCAACCTTTCAACCCAAGGAAGCTCATAGTGGTAGGTAAAATCGCCTTGAAATCTTGCTAAATTATTATCTTTAAAATTTTCTACTAAAGTACCAGCATCTGAAAGGTCGAGACCATCAATAAATTTATTTTTCTCTAGATCAATTTTTGCAGATACTTTAAATCCATTAGATGGATTAATATTGCCATCTAAACGCGGTTTAATAACGTTTAGTTTCCAGTCTAGATTTATTGATACTCCATTATAATAATCATAAGCTACACCAGCTTCAAGACCTTCTGTGGGAAGTGACTCACTAACAAACGCCCTATATCTTTGAAATGAACTATATAGCTCTATACTACTACCATAAAAAGGAAATCTTATTCCTGGACGAAACAGCAACATTCTAAATTTTATGTCACTATCAATCTGATAAATGTCTTGATATTGAGTTTTATCTGAAGTGTTTCTAGTTAGATAAAAAGTCTCAAAGAACAGTGTTGGGTAAAAACGATTAAATTCAAAAATAAAGAAAAGATCAGTATCCATAAGGCTGTTTAGCGACATACCACCAAATAAACTTAGCCGCTCTATGATTTCACTAGAATAAAAATAAAATCCAGGCTTTACTGTACCATATTCTGCCATAACCTTGGGCATAATGAACATATTTGGAAATTGATCAACATATTTATGAGCCTTTGTTGTATCAGGCATTAGGATAGGATCGGATAGGTTTTCATTCTTTTGATAGTGAGTTTTTGAATATCCTACTAGCGTCTCATCGATCAATTGTAATGAATCTATAATCGCTATTTTATAGCCTCCATTATCATATAATGAGTAAAGTACTTTGCCACTCTTATTTATATTTGGCATAAAAGCACCGCCAAATACATTTGTTGCATACCCCTGATTTTCATTTTTATCGTCTACAAGATACAGATTGAAAATGCCACTTCTATCATCAGAGTAAATAAGAGAGCCATTTTCAGCAAACGCAATATTACGTTCATCCCATAGATTATTATTTAAAACCATACTAATTGTGGAATCTTGAAGGGAAATTTTTGCTATATCGCGGTAATGGTTGGTAGATATATCAAAATAGAGACAATTATCAAACTCATTGAATTTTAAACTACTGAGCATCGGTCTTTCATCTAAATCTGTTATCTTATCAATTCTATCGCGTTTTAGATCATACATATATACATCTTGAGCTCCATCATAAGTGGCAAGAAATGCTATACTACTATCAGTTTTAATGTAAGCAGGTGAAAATGACCTGGCTCCATAAGTAAGCCTATTTTCTTTTTTTAAATTTAAATCGTATTCATATAGGTCATAGTACCTAGAACCATTCTTATCAGGAAACTTTGGCTTTTTACTATAATAAATTATGTTACCATCTGGATGCCAAGTTGGCGCAGAATAAACGGCGCCTGAGACCTTCTTTTCTAAGCTGCTATCAAGATCATAGACATACAGGTCTGTCTGCCCAAAATAATCATTATTTTTATTACTCAAATAGGCAAATACATTACTATCAGGTGCCCAAATTGGAAACATATTTGTAGTACCACTATCTATAATTATATTAGGCTTTACATGATTTATATCAATTGGATTAGTAAGCTTTTCATACCTCAACTTAAGTGTGGTGATAAACTCGTCATACACCTGCTCCCCATCAATATCTATAACATTATAAAACGCATCATTAATTGAAAACTGAAACGGGTTTGATAACTCTACCATAAGATCCTTTATAATACCAGATCCATATTTGTATGCAATATATCTAGATAGTGCAAAGCCGGAATTATAGGTTGATTCGTTCCCGATACCTTTTTTACCAAATGTGTTCATTTCATTAAACGAAAGAAGATTATCATTAATTGCTCTATCTCTTAATATCATATCTCTGTGAGTATCCCAATGATCCCAGTCTGCATTATCGTACATGTACTGAGCTATACCTTCAGCAAGCCAGGGAGGGACAACTGTTCCAGGTATTGGATAACTCACTAAAGAATTTGGAAATCCATACAATACATCTTTCCTTTTTTCTTCTTCATACCCCATATACTGAATATATGCTCCTGGAATCCTATTCCCCATCTTCATTGATTTTTGGAGAGAGACAATATGAGCATATTCATGTGTAATTACATTTTGTAACCACCTGTGACTACCTCTCAACTCAAAATTAAGAGGGGTTGCCCATATAACAATTTTATTATCGTAATAATACGCTGCTCCGTTAGAATAATCATCAGCATCTTTCAATATTATATCCGTTTTATCTTCGGGTACAAAGTCATAAAACTGAGTTATTTTAGGAAAAATTGTCTCAGCTACCGTTGCAGCTTCTCTTGCAGATCTTTCCGTTCCATTATGATAATGAATGTTGAAATGTTCAGTTTCAAAAGTAAACCATTCTAACTCTGGATGATTATACTTTGCTTGCCCGGATAACGAGGCATATACAGAAATTATTACAATGAGCAAACGAATCATTTAATAACAGCAATTTTAATAAGCTTTTTGTTTGCATTGTCTAATGCAGGATTAGAAGATTTTGCCTCTATTTTACCAAAATAAATGCCAGCCTCTAGGCCTTCAATCATAAAATCCCACTCTGATATTTGAAATCCATTTGATGTAACACTCTTTTCAAACTTTTTTATGAAAGAACCTATTGAATCATAAATGTTCACCGTAATATGATTTGCATCAAAGGTCTCTACTCTAATCTTTGTCGATAGTAATTGCCTTACTGGATTTGGATAGCAATAAGATCTAATGATAAGATCATTACTATTTAGTGTTGATGTATAAGGGATATCAACCTTTCTTGAATTGGTAAGCGATCCGTTTGCAGTAGTCCAACTATTACCATTATTACTATCTTGTTTATCAAATTCAATAACACTGTGTTTTGTGAAAATATAATTTTTCTGATTCATGTTATGTATAAATACCAGATCATCATTTTTGGACATTGAATAGGAAAACAATAAATGACCTTTATTATCGTAAATATATAGTTTACTTGAGTCTTGCGACTTCACGATGATCTCAGGGCTCTCAGAGCCAATGATATCTTTAGAAAGAGCTATACCTGAAACCTTATTATCCAGAGGAAAGCCAGATAAAATATGCAAATCACTATCATAGGCTGTAATTACACCATTTTCATCAATTAAAATTGGGTTTACTATAGCATCCATTGTTAAATCAATACCAATTAAGGATGATGGAGCTTCAGTATATAGAACAGTACTATCGCTTGCTATTAGGTCTCTTGAAATTAGCTTGTTATTATTTTTATCAATTTCATAAATATTTCTATCTGAAAAAACTTTGTCTTTATGAGAGTTTGTCTCAAATAGATCTAAAAATGAAACTTGCGAGAAATTCTCGTTATAGATAGGAAATATGATAGAATCAATAATTGCTGAGGAATAAAACTCAATTATACTAAAATCAGCACTGAATTTATATTCTGTAAGGTTTACACTTTCAGCTGCATTCTCATAAATCTGAAGAAGTAAACCATTTGAATTTTCTAGTATTCCTAATTCAATATGCTCCTTGCCATCAAGGTAAGAATTTAAATGATGAAATTTAGTCTTTTTATATTCATGGATGTCACTCATAAACCATAAAGAGTCTCTTCCTCCAAAGATAATAGCATTATCAAAGTCTTGTGGTGAATAAGCTAGCCTATAATTTGCAGTTGAATCATTAAAACCATATGGCATCATATCATTCAAAATTGATACCGACATTGTATCTGATGCGGAACTTATATGTTCAAATGAAAGATTGCTACTTGAGCCATCATTGGAATTAGTATTAGGATATGTAGCAGGAGTAAATGAGGGCAATTCTCCTTCATTTTGAGAGTTAGCTCTATAGTATTCTCTGTTTTCTGCAAACCACATATCACCAAAATACCCAGAAGAGGGGTCATCAAACATAAAAAATGAATCAAATCCAATATCCTGAGCACCGTCAGACTCTTCAAGATCCACACCCATATGATTAATATTTTCATTGATCTTATATGACGACATACCTTGATCTATTTTTCGATTATCAATATGCCATATAAGAAGCCCTGAGCCAGGTAATCCTAAATCGTAATTTTGAAACTTTGTAATAACACCATTGTCATCAGTAGACATTGGTATTGAGTCTATAATAGTTTTAATGAAAGATGGATATTCATCTGTTTCTTTATATATCTTATATCTTAATGAATCTATACTGACACCAGTTTTGTAATGATTATTCCGGTTTTCAACCAGAAAATATTCAAACTCATTAATATCCACTTTTAAAATATTATTTTTACTTCTTTTCGGCAATGTAACCTGCGAATTTGATGATATTTGAGCTGGATGGTCCCACCCCGCATAGATTCTAGACCAGGGGTCTGGCGGTGAAGGAATCAGTCCCCGACCGTTATTAGATCCTTGATCCATTAAGCCAAAAACACCTATTCTACTTTTCCCATTATCAATATCCCACATTGGCGGAAGTCCAACTGCAAAACCGATCATTAAGGACAGAGTTCCATTTAAACCAAATTGGTAATCGCATGGATCTGGTTCTCCAGCAAACATAGTATTAGATATATCAAAATTTAAATGATTTTGAGATTCTGGAAGTATCACTCCTTTTGCAATAGTAGCATCACCAATTGTAATACTATTAGAGCCAATAGATTCATATATCATATCAGTATCTATGTATGTTGAAGGTATGTCTTCAGGAGTTGGGTCAAGAAAAGGCAATGAAAAATCCTGACCTATCCCAGCGTGAAAAACAATGATCAAATCGTAATCAGAAAAATTAACTTCATCTCGGTCATAAGCAGCCTCTAAAGAATGAATATAAAGCTCTGTAAGCCTCTTATCAGCGATACTATCTTGTCCATATGGATAATAGTGAGACATTTCATATGGTAACTCATAGGGGGAATTATCAATGGGCATAATGATACTGGAGATTGTGTCAATACCAAATTCATCATAAGAAACAGATCTGAAATAGCTATCAGTAGCTTTTAATTGAGAATAAAAATATGCACCATCATGGGGAGGCGGATCGATGTGGTATGGTTCACAATCAATACCCTTAATGGTGTTAAGAAATTTTCCATTTCCTGTCGTGCTC
>JAYPIC010000038.1:0-15781 GCA_038127595.1 bacterium
TGTTTATAATGCTTTATTGCCAGTAAGAGATAATGACTATGACTGGAGAGGGATACTGCCTGGAAATACATCTAATACTCTCTGGACAGATTATATTCCTTTTAAAGATTTACCCCAAGTAACAAACCCAGATGCTGGATACTTTCAGAACTGTAATGCTAATCCATTTCTTGCTACGGGTTTTAGGAAAGATATTTCATCTTTTGGAATAAATGAAACTGCAGGAATTGAAGATCATCAAACTAATAGGTCATTGAGAGCGATTAAATTGTATGGTGGTGATAGCAGTATTACTAGAGAAGAGTTCTATAACTATAAATTTGATAATCAATATGAGAAAAATTCTGTAATGGCATATGCTATTGATCGATTTATCGAAGATTTCAAATCTCAGGATTTAGAGTTATTGGCCGCAGTTGACTTATTAAAAAATTGGAATTTACGCACTGATTTAGATAATAAAGCTGCAGCTTTAGCAATTCTAACATTTCCTTTAACTTTTGATATAGCGGACTATAAGCATGATGTTGATCTCATTACGGATAGGTTGATTGATTCTATTAAAAAATTGAAATCCCATTATGGTCGTTTTGATGTTCCTCTTGGTGACGTACAAGTATTAGTCAGAGGTGGATTAGAATTACCTTTGGACGGTGGTCCGGGTAATATGCGTGCTATATATACAGAATGGAAAGATGGAAAAATGATTGCAAAAACAGGTGATTGTTTTGTGCAGATTATAGAATGGAGCCCCGAAGGAAAAGTTAGTTCGAAATCAATACATCAATTTGGCTCAGCTACCAATGATGAAAATTCAATTTTTTACAATAATCAATCTAAATTGTTTGCAGAGCGAAAGATGAAAAAAGTATTATTCTCATTAGATGATATAGAAAAGGATTTATATAAAAAATATAATGTATCATCATTAATAGAGTATTAACTTAAAAATATTCATGAAGTATGCTCGTTATATATTTTTAATTAGTTCTATAAATCTGCTGTTATACGCTGTAGACAGACCTAGAATGCCTAGGTCTATGAAAATTAATATGATAGTCGATACTAGCTGCGCTAAGTGTCAATTCAAAATGGAAGGTTTAGAGGAATGCTTTTTGGCTGTGGAAATTAATTCAGAACATTACTTGATTTATGATAAGATAATAAACTTTTTTGATACTAGTTCGGAAAACAAGTTTTGTAAAAAGATTAAAAAAGCACATGTTAAGGGCGAAATCTTCAAGAATGAATTTTTTCTTCAATCTTTTAAAATTAAAAACCAACCTAGGAACAAATGACTAGTTTGTTTCAGATGAAGTGAGTGTTAATTATCTAAACTTAGTTTGATTTAGAAACAAAAAGGGAAATCAACATATGAAAAAGGGAAGGAATAGTAAATGTCATTGTGGAAGTGGCAAAAAATATAAGCACTGTCATGAAAGTAAAGATGGCAAAAACTCAAATCAGTATTTTTTAATTGGTGGCGTTTGCTTTGTATTTATAATAATCTTTTTTCTAAGCACAGGAAAAGATAATAATTCGAAAGAATCTTTTATTTCTAAAACACCCATATTATTTGAATCTGAGTTCAAAAGAAGAAAAGCTCCAGAAGGTGATCCGCCTCCTGGTAAGGTGTGGTCAGTGGAGCATGGTCATTGGCATGATATAAATCCACCTAGCGGTTCTGTAGATGGACGTTAATGATAAACTAATAATTTGTGCACATAAAATGATCTATGATCGTATCAATAATTGCGCCGTAATTATAAAAATATAAAAAGGAAACACAATGGATAGAAAGCTAGCAACAATTTTTGCCTCAGATGTAGTTGGTTTTAGCAAAATGATGGGTAGAGATGAGGTAAAAACCTTAGAAATTTTGCGAAAACGTAGAGAAGTCATAGATAATATAATTGATGAGCATGATGGAATTATTTTTGGAAGTGCTGGGGATAGTGTTATAGCTGAATTTGCAAGTCCAATTAAAGCTGCGGAAGCTGCTGTAGAGACTCAGCTAAAAATGAAGACGATGAACCATGGGAAAAGCGATGATGATCAAATGACCTTTAGGGTTGGAATAAACATTGGCGATGTTATGGTTACGGATAATAATTTATTTGGAGATGCAGTGAATATTGCAGCAAGATTAGAAGCTGCTGCTAAACCTTCTGGAATATGTGTTTCGCAAACTGTTTTTGATATGATAAATAGAAAAATTATGGTTTCATTTGAGGACGCGGGACAGCTAGAATTAAAAAATATTGATTTCCCAATTAAGGCATTTCATGTTCTAGAAAATAAGGGTACACCAAGGTTTACACAGGACTCTGATGAGATACAAAATGAAATAAAAGTAGCAGAACCTGGCTCTGTCGCCGTTATGATGTTTAAAAACTTAAGTAACGATGTGGAACAAGAATACTTCTGCGAGGGTTTTTGTGAGGATCTGCTTTCCATGTTATCAAGATACAATAAACTTGTAGTTATATCTAGTCATGCAAGTTTTGCCTATAAGGATAAGGATAAAAATTTTCAAGATATTGGAAAAGAATTAGGTGTGAGGTATATAATTAATGGAAGCGTTAGAAAACTTGGAACGAAAATGAGGATAAACTCCCAATTATTATCTACCGAAAGTAAACAAACATTATGGTCAAATAATTACGATTTATCTGTTGATGAGGTATTTGATGTCCAAGATGAAATAGCAGAGCAAATAGTATCAACTATTGTTGGTCGCGTTGAATCGGATGTTCTCGAAACGATAAAAGCAAAAAGACCTGAGAACATGGGAGCATATGAACTGGTATTAAAAGGCCTTGATTATGCAAGAAAAGGAAATGTTGTAAAAGAAAACACAGAAAATGCTGTTAAATACTTTGAAAAAGCAATTGATCAGGATCCAGGCTATGCTAGAGCATACGCATGGCGAGCTTGCTCACTTGGAAATCTAGCAGATTGGGAAGAAAAACCTGATCCGTCTCTTTTTGATAAAGCTATAAAATCCGCGCACAAAGCACTAGAACTTGATCCAAATGATCCTGAAGCTCACAGGGTTATGGGTTCTATAAAATTTTTTTTTGAAAATGACCCCGAATTAGGGATTTATCATTTGCAAAAGGCAACTGAACTTTGTCCAAGTGATATTTATATCATATCGCGATATGTACTTTTTTTGATCTATACTGGTGATATAGAAAAGGCTCTAAATGAACTAAACAGAGCTATCAGATTAGACCCGTTCTCGCATGATTTATTATATGCTGAGCAGGGCATTTGTTATTATTGGTTAAAAGATTACTCTAGTGCAATTGAAAGTTTTAGGAAAGTTAAGCTGATTAGAAATAATCTTTTTTACCTATCCGCTTGTTATTTTGAAAAAGGTGATGTTAAAAAAGGTAATGAGCTTCTAAAAGAAGCTGAAGCAACAACGGGACTTAGTAGTGATAATTTTATTGATTCTCAATCTTATACGAAAAGTGAAATGATTGATTCTCTTAAATTATCATTCAAAAGATAATTAGTATTAGTACTATTATCTTTATATAAAAAGTTTAAGATGTCTGAGCTTATCAACAGAAATAAATGTAAAGTTATAGTGTTTTTTCTTATGAAGTTTAAATAATGATTGATCCTGTTTTTACAAATGATGCCATAGTATTTGGCATTCTTATGAGCATCCTTGGTTTTGTTTTCCTAACATCAACTAGTAAAAAACCACTATGGGTAAAATTTTACAAATACGTTCCAGCTTTATTACTGTGTTATTTCATTCCTTCTATATTTAATTCACTAGGTATTATTTCAGGAAATAGTTCCAACCTTTATTTTGTAGCCTCTAGATATTTACTTCCAACGAGTCTAGCACTTTTAACCATTAGCATAGATTTAAAAGAAATAAGAAAATTAGGTTCTAAAGCTCTTATTTTGTTTTTTACTGGAACATTAGGAATCATCATTGGAGGACCAATAGCAATCTTAATAGTATTATCTATTAATCCTGCATTAATTGCTGGTTCAGATATAGATAGCGTGTGGAGAGGATTAAGCACTGTCGCAGGTAGTTGGATAGGTGGAGGTGCAAATCAAGCCGCGATGAAAGAAGTGTTTCAAGTTGATAATGAAATATTTTCGGCAATGGTTGCTGTTGATGTGATTGTTGCAAATATCTGGATGGCATTTTTGCTTTATGGCGCTGGTATAAATGATAAGATAGATAATTGGCTTCAAGCTGATTCTAGCTCTATAGACGTACTTAAAAATAAGATTGAAGCCTATCAGGCACAAATGATGAAAATTCCAAATACTGCTGATACAATGAGGGTTCTATCCATTGGGTTTGGAATCACTGCTGTTGCTCATTTTGGTGCAGATCTTATTGCGCCGTGGATTTTCCAAAATGCTCCTTTGCTTGCTAAATTTAGTCTTACTTCTAAGTTTTTTTGGTTAATAGTAATCTCAACAACTTTAGCTGTTTTTCTATCATTTACGAAAGCTAGAGAATTAGAGGGAGTTGGGGCTTCAAGAATTGGTAGTGTTTTCATATACATTTTAGTTGCTACCATTGGGATGAAAATGAATATAGTGGCTATTTTTGACAATCCAGGGTTATTTATTGTTGGGCTGATATGGATGATGATCCATGCAGGCATGCTTATTAGTGTAGCAAAATTTATAAAAGCGCCATTTTTCTTTATGGCTGTTGGTAGTCAAGCAAATGTTGGAGGCGCTGCATCAGCGCCTATTGTAGCTTCTGCTTTTCACCCATCCTTAGCTCCAGTTGGGGTATTATTAGCTGTACTTGGTTATGCTATGGGTACCTATGGCGCATGGCTGTGCGGAGTTCTAATGCAACTATCCTCCACATATTAATTTCATCATATAAATGAATAATGCACTTAGTTAAATATTTAAATTTTGTTTGCCATCTATCCAAGAGTATTATATCCCTAACACTTCTTTTTTTTATAACTAGCTGTACCACATTTGAAAAAGCTGACAAAATATATATAAATGGGAATATATATACTGGTATTGAGAGCGATACTCGCTACAACTATATAGCTATAAAAGACGATATAATTTTATCCTTAGGGTTAGATACACACAATCATTTAATAGATGATTCTACTATAATTATAGATCTTAACAATAATTTTACTCTTCCTGGTTTTATAGATAATCATACGCATTTAATGTGGGGAGGAGCCACACTAAGAAGTATTAATCTTAAAGAAATAAATGATAAAGATAGATTTATTCAGGCTTTTAGGGATTATACATTAAATAAAACAGATAATTCTTGGATAGAAGGAGGGAACTGGGATCATGAAAACTGGGGGGGCATGCTCCCTTCAAAATCATGGATTGATAGTATTACTTCAAAAAACCCAGTTTTAGTTACGAGAATTGATGGCCATATGGCATTATCAAATAGTGCTGCTTTAAAAGCAGCGGGTATCAACAAATTAACACCTAACCCCCCTGGAGGTATAATTGAGAGAGATTCATTAACAGGTGAAGCAACAGGTATATTGAAAGAAAATGCAATAGACCTAGTACGCAACATCATCCCAAAAAAAACAAATGAAATCAAAGATGAGATTTTTAGTGCATCCATGAAACATGCTGCATCCTTGGGACTTACGCAAGTGCATGATATGTGTAGTTGGGATGATTTACTTACCTTTAGAAGGAATAAGGATGTGTTAACTCTCAGAATCAAAGGATATACTTGGTATGAAAACTGGAATGATTTAAAGATGCTGATTAATTCAGAAGGAATTGGTGATGACATGTTAAGATGGAATGGCCTAAAAGCTATGGTCGATGGTTCACTTGGCTCAAGAACAGCATGGATGCACAATCATTACCTCGATGAAAAAAATTCAAAAGGTTTTTTAATAATAAAGGATACAATTCAATTTAAAAAACTTATTTTAGATGTTGACAATTATAATATACAGTTGGCTGTACATGCTATTGGAGACAGAGCTAATGATTGGATAATAGACCAATTTTTTCAAGTGTTTAACTCTAATGGTAAAAAGGATAGACGTTTTAGAATAGAGCATGCTCAGCACTTAACTCAAAAAGGTATTAATAATATTATTAATACTGATATAATACCATCCATGCAGCCATATGGATGTATAGATGATACACGATGGATGCATAAAAGAATAACCACTGATTTAATGTCCCGCAGCTACGTTTTCAATACTTTTATTCAAAATGGTGTGAATTTAACATTTGGATCAGACTGGGACGTTACTCCTCTAAATCCACTTGAAGGAATATACGCTGCAGTTTCAAGAAAAACATTAGATGGAAGTAATCCTGATGGATGGTACCCTGAACAAAAAATATCTATATTTGAAGCAATAAAATGCTACACAAAAAATAATGCATATGCAGGTTTTCAAGAAAAAAAGACGGGAATTTTAAAGGAAGGGTTCTATGCAGATTTTACAGTTTTGTCAGAAGATTTAACTTCGATAAATATTGAAAATATTTTAGATGTAAAAGTTATGAGAACTGTTGTTGGTGGCAAAGAGGTGTATACAAAATATAAAACAGGTGAGTAATGAATGTATGTACACACTGAGCTAGAACCATACCTAATTTTTTTAAACATATTTTTAACTCTATGTTGGAGCTTGTCAACATGGCTTACCATGCAGAATAAAAAATTACATTCTGAACTAATACCTCAAAATCAATTTATATCTAAAAATGGGTTAGTGATGGGAACATTATTAATGATTTTTTGCCTTTACTTTCTATCATTATTCTATAATGAATTAAGATTTGCTATGACCTTGATCTTCGGTGCAATCATGGTTGGAGTAGGGAGTTATTTAGCAAAGTACTTTGAGTGGTTAATATTTTTACAAGAAATTAAAAGTGGATACTGGAAACAAAAGCTAACTACTTATTTTTTTGATAACTATGGTAATGGTTTAGGACCCAAGAGCACCCAAAAAGTTTTAGAAAGCATGATCTCAGAATGGTGGGTTAAAATTCTTCCAATATCTATGGAATCAGAAATAAGGGAGACTTTAAAGAAAATAGTTATAGAGTCCGATAAATATTCTAGAAGTAGAGATAAGTAACTTTATTCACTTTTATATATTATTCCTTCTTTCATTACAAAAACAACACTCTGAAGAGATGTAATATCTTTAACTGGGTTACCGGTTACTGCGATAATATCAGCAATTTTCCCCGACTCAATGGTTCCTAACATATCATCAATTCCTAATAATTCCGACGCCACAACGGTAGCAGACCTAATAGCCTCCATTTCTGACATTCCACCTTTCACCATATATAGAAATTCTTTGGCATTTTCGCCATGGTAAGAAACCCCTGAATCTGTTCCGAATGCAATTTTAATTCCAAACTTATAAGCGGTTGTGAACGTATTTAGCAGCCTTGGTCCAATTTCTAGCGCTTTTGGTACAATAATTTGAGGATAATAACCTGGTTCTTTTGCTTTTGCAGCTACAAACATTCCAGCCGAGATCGTTGGGATATAATACGTACCATACTTTTTCATTAAGGCTAGTACTTCACCATCCATAATAGTTCCATGTTCAATGGAGTGTACACCAGCTCTTATAGCTCTTTTCATTCCTTCGGGACCATGAGCATGTGCTGCAACATGCATATCATAATCTTGCGCAGTTTCCACAATAGCTTTTATTTCTTGTTCAGTGAATTGAGGATTCTTACTGTTTTTAGCTACACTTAAAACTCCGCCTGTTGCTGTAATTTTTATTAAATCAGATCCATTTTTATATCTTTGCCTAACCGCCTTTCTTGCATCACTTGTCCCGTTAATTACGCCTTCTTTTGGACCTGGATCGCTGGTAAAATTCATATTTAAGCCACTTGAAGGATCAGCGTGACCACCGGTCGTAGCTATTGCCTTACCAGCGCTAAAAATTCTTGGACCTACAACATAACCACTTCTTATTGCATCACGCAAACTATTACTTATAACCCCACCGAGCTCTCTTACAGTTGTAAATCCAGCCATTAAAGTTTTTTCTGCGTATGGTATAGATCTATATGCATATTCATCAAGATCCATGTAGAACTTTTCCATGTAGCTTTTAGGATTACTCTCACCAGATAGATGAGTATGCATGTCCATAAGTCCAGGTAATACAGTGTAATCCTTTAAATTAATTAGCTTATCATTTTCAGACTGAGGGTTAATATGTCCTCTTAAAATTGATTGTATTGTGCTTCCATTAATAATTATTGTTACCATTTCAACTGGTATTTCTGTAATCCCGTCTATCAACCTGCCAGCATGAATGTAAACCTTTTGAGGAAAAGCAAATGTTGTGATTACTAGTAAGATTACTATTTTTTTTAAACAATACATTCTGTGGTATATATATAACAATAAATTGATATTGATTATATTTAATTTAAGCTATGAAATCAAACATTCAAATGCCGCTAGTTTTAGATGGTGCAATGGGCACAGAATTATTAAAGCTTGGTTTAAAACTTCCGCTTCCATTATGGTCAGCTATTGCTAATGAAGAGCATTATAAAAAAGTTGTGGATATACATAAAAATTACATTGAAGGTGGTTGTGATGTAATTACAACTAATACTTTTAGAACTAGCTATAGATCCTACAAAAAAGCAAAAGTCAAAGATGCTCTTACCAGGAGCAATAATTCTTTTAAAAAAGCTATTAAAGCTGCTTTAGAAGCTAAAGGTAAAAAAGATATATTAATCGCTGGTTCAATTGCGCCGCTTGAGGACTGTTATGAACCAGATCTCTTTCCGGGTGAAAAAGTAGCTGAAATCGAATTTATGGAAATTTTAGAAAATTTTAATAATGAGCCAGTAGATATTATATTAATTGAAACAATGGGTAATTTTTTAGAAATAAAATCAATTTTAAAATTAACAAATCAAGTTAATAAAAAAGTTTGGCTGAGCATTGTATTAAAAAATAATAGCCATATTTTGGATGGAACTCACATAGAAAAAGTTGCAGCTATGGCTAATAGATACTCTGTAGATACTTTATTGATAAATTGCTCAACTATATCTAATACAACAGGTGCTATTAAAAAAATTAAGGATTGGGGAGGGAAGTGGGGTATTTATCCGAACTTAGGCAGAACAATGCCTACTAAAGATGGACATATTAAAGATCTAGTATCTAATGCCGATTTTTCAAAGCTTATGTTGATTGCAAAGCATAAAGGAGCTTCTGCTCTAGGTGGTTGCTGTGGCTCAAATCCTGAAACAATACGTAAAATGACTAAATATATTAAAGGAAAATAATTTTAATATTAGATTTACTATCTTTATAAATGAATGATATCTGCAAAATAACGGCTTTAATTTTATTTTTATTAAGTTTATCCTTCGGACAAACAAAAAAAGAAAAAGAAATTATAAAATTTCTAAATGCAAGATATAATGCCAGTTTAGATTCCGTAGGTAATTATCTTGACCAAAATTTTATTTATTATCATACTCCATATGTTGGTATAGGGATTTCATCAGAATTAATAGAAGACAAACTAACAGTTACATCTGTATCACCATTCATTAAATCGAACAAACCAATAAAAATTAATGATGTAATACTTGAAATAAATAATTTAAAGACTAATATTACTAAAAATAGCCAATCTATTAAAAAGATTATTCTCGGAGCTCAGGGCGACTCATTAAATCTTAAATTATCCAGAAACGGTAATGTATTTAATTGTAAAGTATTTTTTACAAGGCAACAACTAAAGCAAAAAGCAGAATCATTTTTAATCGATATAAAAACCTATGGTGATAGATGGTATGATTATGACATTGATATAATTGATATTTTTTCTAAAAAAAACAAAGTTGTCGTTCATTATAAATGGGAGGGAAGCTTAGAGAAAAATGGTTCTATTTACAGTTTTAATGCGATGGAAATAATTAAGACCTCAGCTAGTGGTAAAAATGTTAAAGAAATAAGTTCAATTTGGACAGAAAAACAGTTTTTAGATCAATTTAAATAGTGCTCGTTATGATCTTTAGCATTTCTTCATGTATTTTCCCATTTGTAGCTAAGATTTGATTATCCCAGATTGAAAACTCCTCTCCTCTAATACCCGTGATTAATGCTCCTGCCTGTTTTGCAATTATTGAACCGGCAGCAATATCCCAGGGCTTTATATCAAATTCCCAATATCCATCTGTCTTGCCCGATGCTGCATGACATATATCTACTGCAGCAGCTCCAGAACGACGCACACCCCGTGTTATATCCGTAAATTTTTTAAATAACTTCATATTATCTTCCCATAAGTTGCCATGCTCATATCCAAAGCCAGTAACCAATAAACTATCTATTAATTTATTATTATTAGAGACTTTTATAATTTTATCATTACAATAAGCAGGACCATTTTGGATAGCTGAATAAACATTCAATGATGGTAGCTCCACAACAACACCTACTATAATTTTATCTTTGTGCGACAAAGCGATTGAAACACCAAATAAAGGATAACTGTGGACAAAATTCGTTGTTCCATCAAGTGGATCAATTATCCAATTATAATCTAGGTGCTTTTTAAAATTACCAGATTCCTCGGCTAGAATGCTGTGGTCAGGGTGTTTTGATCTTATGATATCGATTATTACTTTTTCAGATTCATGATCTGTTGATGTAACAAGATCTGTTTTGGCTTTGTATGTCTTTACTGTTTTTTGATTAGATCTTAATATAACCTTTGAGGCTTCTTTAGCTGCATAGATAGCAGTTTTTAAAAATTCATCTTTATCCTTTTGATTCAAAGTCATTCGTGAAATATTCTTTTGTCATAGTTTTCAAAGCACCTGTTAGAAATATAATGGATATGAGATTAGGAAAAGTCATAAAACCAAGGGCAGCATCACCAAAAGCCCATACTGCTTCAATACTAGCATTAGCACCAATGAATACAAAAATAATATAAATTATTCGATACCAATATATTGCTTTTTCACCAAATAAATATTCAGTTGCTCTATCACCATAAAATGACCAACTAATAGCAGTTGATGTGGCAAACAGGAGCACGGACAAGGTGATTATCTTATCACCGTAGTTAAAAATCCAACTTAAACCACTTTTAAAAGCAAAAGAAGTAAGGAGACTACCATTTATGAGATTCATTCCTTGAAAACTGTTTACGGATAAAGCATTATTAAATTCATCAACGCTTGAAGCAGATATACTTACAAAATATTCAGTATGTTTCCAAGCGCCAGTGCACAAAATTACTAATCCAGTTAATGTACATATGATGATAGTATCGATATACGGACCCAACATAGCAACTGCCCCTTCACGCACAGGGTAATTTGTCTTAGCTGCTGAATGTGCTATAGCTGCGCTTCCTTGACCTGCCTCATTAGAATATAATCCTCTTTTTATACCCATAAGCATGGTGTTCAACATTGTCATAATAGCACCACCGCCAGCACCTATAACTGTTGCAGTCGGATTAAACACTCCATTGTATATCAATGTAAATGCCTCGCCTATTTTATCTGAGTGATAGATTAATACCAAAGTTGATGAAAAAACATAAATGACGGCCATTATTGGAGCTAAATACCCAGTCACCTGTCCAATTCGCTTTATCCCTCCAAGGATTACTGAGCCAACTAATCCAGCTAATATTAATCCAACAAGAACCTGCTGGATATTAAAATTTAAAATACCCAAAATAGTTCTATTAGCATTTAAAAAATGATCTGCACCAAGGGCTTGAACTGATTCGGAGTAAATTTGGTCTGATATAGTAAAAGACTGGATAGCATTACCTGTTGCAAATGAACAGATAATAGCAAAACCAGCAAAAGCTACAGCAAGCCATTTCCATTTTTTACCCATTCCATTTTCAATTGTATACATAGGTCCACCAGCAGTGAAGCCCTGAGAGTTAATCTCACGATATTTTAGGGAAAGTGTACATTCAGCATATTTCAGCGTCGTTCCAAAGAAAGCGGTAATCCACATCCAAAATAGAGCACCTGGACCACCATAATATATAGCGGTTGCAACACCAGCAATATTTCCAACCCCAACTGTAGCTGATAGAGCAGTTGTTAACGCTTGAAAATGGTTTAAATCGCCTTCATCTTTCGGATTATCATATTTACCAGCGGTAACATTAATTCCATGTTTTAAGTATTTAATTTGAGGAAAACCTAACCTTATAGTAGCAAAGACACCAGTACCGACTAGAGCAATGACCATCAGAGGTACTTTTCTAATACTTGGAAAACTCCATACTTTTTCAAATAATTCAACACCAAATGCGTATAAAATGAAAATAATTAATGCGAAAAAGATAAAACCTGATTGTCTTCTGTCCATTCTTATACCTAATGTTTGTGATTAAAGATAGATTAAATATTATAGAAAAGACATATCAACAACAATTAAGATTTTAAAATATATTTTTCCAATGAGTAATATTGAATTAAAAAGAACGATATGTGGGGTTGATGAAGTGGGGAGAGGTACATTAGCAGGACCCGTTGTTGCATCTGCGGTCATCCTAGCTCGCGGTCATAAAATTGAAGGATTAAAAGATTCTAAAAAATTAACCTCTATGATGAGAGTAAAACTCTCAAAAATCATTCAAAAAAATGCTCTATCAATAGGAATTGGTATAATTGATGCGACGATAATTGATAAAATTAACATTAGACAAGCAACATTATTGGCTATGTCAAACTCCGTTAAAGATCTTTCTTTAAAACCAGATATTGTTTTGATAGATGGAGTAGATAAAATAAATATCCCTCATCCTCAAAAGAGCATAATAGGCGGAGATTCTAAAGAAGATAGTATAATGGCAGCATCAATAATCGCAAAAGTTGAAAGAGATAAAATTATGGGCACATACGCGAGGACATACCCTGATTTTGGTTTTGAAAAAAATAAAGGCTATGGTACTAAATTTCATTTAAATGCTTTAAAAATAAATGAACCTACACCTATACATAGGATGACGTTTAAGCCACTAAAAAATAAATATTAAAATATATTACTATAACATTACGCTAGTTGAAATAAGTCTCGTAAATTTGATCATACTTACTCCTAGTAATTTAAAAAAACTTAAATGAATATTTTTGGTTACAAGATTGTCAATAAATGGCTGGCTGGAGCTGGATTAATAATTCTTCTCTCTGCCTTATTCATTCCTACTGAGGTACATGGCAAAGCAACTATGATTTTTATCGGCGCTATTGGTTTTGGTTTATTAGGACTCGGTACTGGTAATAAAAAATTTGCCTCAGAAGCTAAAGCCATCGTAATAATCGTTATTGTTGCACTATCAATAAAGGTTACCTTACTTGAGGCCTATATTGTGCCTACAGGCAGTATGGAGGAAACCATTATGACAGGCGATTTTTTAATAGGCAGTCGTTTCGTTTATGGACTTAGAACTCCAGATTGGATAGGAATTCCATACACTGATATAGGATTTTTCATCCCATATATTCAGCTTCCAAAATTTAAAAATCCTGAGGTTGGTGATGTTTTAATTTTTAAATACCCTCGGGATAAATATGTAAAGTACGTAAAGCGCTGTATTGCTGGCCCAGGTGATACCATCTTAATCGAAAACAAACAAGTTTACCTTAACGGATCTTTGGCTCAGCTGCCTGAAAATTATGTTTTTTCGCAACCTGAAATACCAAAAACAATGAGACAAAGAGAAATTTATTTAAGCTCAGATAAAAATATAAACAAGGATAATATGGGACCAATCTCAATTCCAAAGAAAGGGGATTATTTTACAATAGATTCAACTACAAACTGGAGAGAGTTACTACCAATAATGCTCATGGACGGAAATACAGCCAAACTAGTCAGTAAAAAGAAAACATATTATTTTACACTTCAAGATCCTTTTGAAGTAGATAGAAGAAAAGGTCACCCATCTGTTTATGAGCCTTATGCTGGTTGGAGTGAAAAAGGTAGTCTGATAACACCTTGGACAAGGAGAATACCGGATGATTATTTTGAATTTTTAGTCATTAATGATATACCTGTATCAGAATGGAGCGGCTATGAAGTTAAACAGAATTACTATTGGGCCATGGGCGATAATAGAGATGACAGTCTAGATTCTAGATACTGGGGGCTGATACCTGAAAACTTTATTTTAGGCGAAGCCCTTTTTGCATACTTTTCTTTAAATCTTAGAACATGGATTCCAAGATTTGACAGAATAGGAACAATAATAGACTAAAATTATTGAAATCAATACTCTTAATCGCATTTATTTCACTGGCGACTGTAAAAATATCTACATGTCCAGAGCCACCAAGGATGAATATTAATTTCAAATATGATGGTTCAGTTAGAGAAATAATGCCCGTAATTAAAGATTATCTAGAAAAACAGAAGTATGATATAATACATTACGCACCTGAATCAGGTTTCATTCTTACAGATTATAAGTTATTTAGTTTAAATACAGGAGATGTTTACCTTGCACTATCTATAAACATAAATGACCTAGTAGTAATTGTTGGTATGGGTAAATATGAAATTGTGACTAGTGGTATCGGAAACCCTGATGATATACTTAAAATGAAATCTGTAGACAAATTACCTTATAGATTGCAGAAAAAAATATTTCTCCCTATAATTAGAGGTCTGGAAGACAGGGGTTTAAAATTAGTAAAAACTAGAAGATGACATCATGTTTCTATTTTTATTTTTTTTAAAAATAATCTCCCATAAATACTAACGTTATTATAAATTTACAGTCTATTGTGAGTATAGAGTTTAACAATCAGGATAGCCGGCTTGGCTATTTAAATGAAAAATTGGATGATCTCCTAGAGGGCATCAATTCGTCTTATGGTGAAGAGCTGTTCAATGAACTTGTCTTAAGACTTGAGAGAACAATTAATGACTTCAATGAAGAAATAAGTGAACTAACAGAGGCGGTTAAAGGAAACTCTGAAAAACGAGCTGAAATCATACATACTTTGATGGAGGGCAGTGATTCTATTGCAACAACTCAGAATTCCCAAGATAATGCAGCAGAGGGATCTAATTTAGATTCTGAAATTATGAGTGAATGGGAAAAAAGATTAGAAGGCCTTAAATAAAATTAAAAAAGGAATATAAAATTGAGAAATGCGGATAAAATAATTATTGGTTTACTTATAGCTCTAATAATAGGAGCTGGTTATTTTCAATATTTAGCAGATGAACTGAATAAAAGGATGGATGAAATAAAAACTATCGATCAGAAGCTTGTAGATAGAGTCGAGGATCAGTTTGCTGATAGTTTAAGACAATATAACTTAAGATTCATTGGCAGAGGAAAGCACATCAGAAAAGCACAAGCAGATATTATTGATAATACAGACTTAATTATTAAAAATACAGACTCATTATTAAGTTTAATAGATGATGTTGATTTTAAACTCGATAATTTCATTCGTGAAACTGAGAGAAATTTTAGGAATGTCACAAACGATCTTGAAGATCTATCGGATGAGTTCCGTACAAATTCCAGAAGAACAAAGCAAAAACTTGCTGACCTAGAGCAAGCAAGGGACCAGCTAACAAAAGACTTAAAAGAAGTTAGAGCTCTTCCTAGTATAATTAAAGGTATTCAAAAGATGAAGGAAGAAGCCGCTAAAGCTGCTCAGGAATAGTTCACAATATTTTAACTATAATAAATTTTAAAAGGGGGAGTCTGCTGAGATTCCCTTTTTTATTTAGTAT
>JAYPIC010000038.1:15791-16015 GCA_038127595.1 bacterium
TTATAATTTATATTTTTGAAAAAAATTATTTACAAAAAAAACTCAATAGCACAGTAAGTACTTTAGATACAACTTTCTTTTTTAGATCCTATTTTTTATAATTTATCTTATGATAGCCTAAAATATATGTTATGTTTTCAATAATCTATTTAATAAAAGGGTATATGAGTTCACTTGGATTGCACCGTCATTAGGAATACAGTAATGGCATATAACATATATTA
>JAYPIC010000039.1:0-947 GCA_038127595.1 bacterium
ATACTAGCCTTGGTGACATCAAAATAAAAACATCTAATGATGAACTTATACCATTTTTAAAAAATTGGAGAGTAAAATTACTAGGAGAAGAGACATCTCAAATCAATAACCATAATTACCCATACACTGCTTTTTATAATTATGAAAATATTGAAGTGAATTATAATGACATTCCTGTAAAATATTTTCTTAACCATAATATGCCTAGTATACTTTATAATGGGATGCTCCACCCATTACTAAATTATACAGTAAAAGGAATAATTTGGTATCAAGGTGAAAATAATGTAAATGACCCAGCTGAGTATAGAGCTATTTTTACTGAAATGGTTAAAGACCTTAGAACATCATTTGGTAGTCAAATACCTTTTTATTTTGCTCAAATTGCTAATTATTTTAATTATGGTGGGAAACTTTCTTCTTTTCGACAAATGCAGCTAGATCTTTTAAAGATAAAAAATACTGGTATGGTTGTTACTCAAGACATAGGCGAAAATTATGATATTCATCCTTCAAATAAACATGATGTAGGAAATAGATTTGCATTGCTTGCTTTAAATAGGACATATGGTCTAAAAATTGTTGACTCAGGACCTGTCCTAAATGAGTTAGGTTTTGATGGTAAATATGTTAATCTTTATTTTAAGAATACTGGAGCAGGTCTAAAAATAACTGATTATGGTAAACCTAGCTTTGAAATTGCCGGTGAAGATAAGAAATATTTTGAATCTGATGTCAATGTATATAAGAATTTTCTACAGTTGAGTTCGAATTATGTGCAAAATCCTAAATTTGTTAGATATGCTTGGAGCGATACTGCTAAAGCTACCTTATTCAACATTGAAGGTCTTCCCGCATCACCATTTTCATCTGAGTATATGAATGTTACAAAGCAATAATCTTAACGTTTCTTTAATCTGAATGTCTTTATTTCAAAAGGTTTTAGT
>JAYPIC010000039.1:957-16007 GCA_038127595.1 bacterium
ACCTTATTCAACATTGAAGGTCTTCCCTCATCACCATTTTCATCTGAATACATGGAAGATATTAATCGATAAATTATTTTTTCTTTATTCTGAATGTTTTTATTTCAAATGGTTTTAGTTTTATTTTAAAATTACCCTTAACATTCTTTTTCGTACCAATATTTTTCTGTTCCATTAGGTTTGTTTCCACTAAACTCCCTGTGAATTGAATATAACCCTCTGAATTTCTCCCAAGAGTTTCTACAGCTCTAATAATTAACTCATTATTAAACTCACTTTTTTTGATTGCTGAAATTTCAATTCCTTTTCCAATGAAATTTACCGGACTCTCAATAGATAGGTTCTCATAACCATCAAAAATTATAGGAGTATGATTTAATAAAGTAGATTCTTTAATAACATTAGATCTTATTAGATCCTCTTTGTGTGGGTAAAAGCTATAAACAAAACTATGCCTGCCAAGATCTGCATCAGCATCAGGGTTATTGGGAGATCTCAAAAGATTTAGATCAATAGTGTTATCCAATATGGAATAACCATATTTACAGTCATTCATCAGAGCTACTCCATAATCATTGTTTGAAAGGTCTGCAAATTTATGTCCAACGACCTCAAACTTTGCTCTATCCCAACTAGTGTTTTTATGGGTATTTCTTTTTACATAACCGTATTGTATATCGTAGGAGGCTTGCTCAGACTTAATAATAGTGGGGAAATGGACCCTAAGCATTTTATGTTTTTCACTCCAATCGACAGTAGTATTGAAGTCTAGTCTCTTGGAATCATTAGCTAGAGTTATTTTTTGATCTATTTTAGAATTTCCAATTATATATGAAATTTCTAAAGCACTGCATACATTTCCATTTACAACTTTATTGATATTTTTAATAGATGCTGTTTCAAGAAGTGATTCCTTATAATAAAAATCAATATCCCATGCATCCCAATTAAGGGGTCTGTCTTCATAAAGAGATAGAACATTACCATCATTTTTAAGAATATTAAGTTTAATTTCCTTATCATAAGCAACCTTTAAGGTGCCATTATCATTGAATTCATACCTAACAAATTGATTTTCAAGTATTAATTCAGACTCATTTTTTGACTGTACCTTCATCTTTTCATCTTTTTTAAATGTTGTAAAAGAAAATGGTTTTAAATGGACATTAATAATTACTTGACCATTTAATATTTGTGTTGAGTAAGTATGTCCTTCATTCGAGGTGATGTTGTAGCCTTTGTAATCATTTGGAACTATTACTATACCTTTATAGCTGTAAGAAAGTGCATTAACAAGCACAAATGATTCTTTTTTTCGTTTAAAAAGATTCGAAGCTGATTTCAGTATCAACTTATCGCAAATATCATGAATTTCATTATACTCATTATGAGTGTTTTTATATACTAGATTAATACTGGAACCAGGAATTATATCGTGAAATTGATTTATTAATAATTTTTTCCAAGCATAATCAAGTTCCTCACTAGGATACTTTTTGAGTTCAATATTAGACCACAAAAACTCCACAGCTTTTAATTTAATCTCAAGTTTTCTATTTTGTTTTTTGACTAAACCATGTGTTGTTAGTGTGCCCCTATGAAGTTCTAAATAAAGCTCACCAACCCATGTTTCAAGTACAGATTTATTTTTATTTAGCCTTTTAAAGAAGTTTTTTGCTGTGTCAAATGATACCTTGGGTGCACCCTCAAGATTGTTTATCCTTTTTCCCATTTCAATATTTTCTGGTTTCGGACCGCCTCCACCATCTCCTACACCAAAAAGTGACATAAATTCATTTAATTTATCTTTTTCTTTAAACGTTTCTTGAGCAGGCATAATAAATTTAGTGTCAAGCTCACTGTTGTATGTGTTTTCTGGTGGGAAGTGGGTAAGAATTTCCGTTCCATCTATTCCTCTCCAATTGAATGTTTGAAATGGAAAATCATTAAATTGGTTCCAAGATATCTTTTGGGTTAAAAAATAATCTATTTCAGCAAGTTTTAAAATTTGAGGTAATGCAGCAGAATAGCCAAACACATCAGGCAACCATAAATTATCTACATCTACTCCAAACTCTTTTTTATAGAAAATTTTACCATAGAGTAGTTGTCTAACCATTGACTCGCCGCTAATAAGGTTACAGTCAGCTTCTACCCACATGCCACCTTGAAGTTCCCACTGTCCTTTTTTAACAGCAATTTTAATTCTTTTATAGATATCAGGATAATAATCTTTCATGAATTGATAGTGCTGAGGCATAGAAGCACCAAAAACATAATCAGGATATCTTTCTATTAAGTCAAGCTGAGTTGCAAAGGTTCTAGCACACTTTCGAACAGTTTCTTTTACAGGCCACAGCCAACCTGTATCTATATGTGCATGTCCAACAGCGGCAACTTTTAACTCTGATGATGTTGCACGCTTGTTTAACTCTTTTTCTAAAATTTTTCTAGAAGCTAGAGCATCTTTTTTATCATCCTTAAATGCATTAGCAGCTTCATTTAAAGTTTTTATTATTCTAAGCCGCTGTGTAGAATTATCTTCAAGTTTTTCTACTAGACCTAGAAGAATTCTTACATCTAAATGCAAATGCCAAATATCTTCTCGGAAAATTCCAATATCGATTGTTTCAACCTTTGCATCAAATGTCCCATGTCTTTTTGGATTATCTTGATCAGGATCAGCATCTACAAATATACCAAATAGTGAGTTTGCAGCTGTTTCTACCCACAATTCAACCTTGCTATTTTTTATACAACTTTTTGGAACTAATACTCGAGTTCTAGCAAAATTTTGATCCCATATTGATGCATTAGTTATTCCTTGTATTTCTTTACCTTTTGGAGTGTAGACTAAACCTTCACCAGAGAAATCAAGATCGACAATAATCTGTTTTCCACGCCACTCTTTTTTGATATTTCCTGTTAGGTGGAACCAAGCGCTTTCCCACTCCTTTCCCCAAGATTTACCTTTTTTTATGTTTTTATATTTAAGTTTATTTCTATTTGCAAAAGGAACGGCTTCTTTTGACCATCCATATTTTGCTGAGAGTGGAGTCCTATCCTCAACAAAATAGCCCAACATCCTAGAATACCATTGCTCAATTCGTGATACAATTATTTCAGTCTCTTTTTTGTTCAATGTAAAAATTCCTTATATCAAATTAAAAGTTATACAAAAGTTTTAAGTTACTTAATATTAAATAGGAGAACCTTCCATTTGTTCTTCAAGTTTTCGTGCAACTGAAAGAAATTCATTAGTGTTCATTTCCTTTAAGTTTACGGCTCCATGGACAGCTCTTAAATGGGGATTTTTATTTTCATACCAATAGTCTCTTCCTAAAAGTAATTGCAGCTCTTTATGCTGTTCTACCCAAATATTCTGCGAAAGATCGCTAAATGGTCCATCAAATTCATAACTAGGAAAAGAAGCTTCCTTTTGACTAAGGTAGCAATTATTAAAGGTAGAACGCAAAATCGACATTGAGTTTAATGTAACAGGAACTATGATATCTGCTTCATATAGATCAAACCTGTACCAGACATTACGATATCCCCAAATACGTAAATTTGAAAGATCTTCATTTTTACTCCAAATACGTACTGCTTCTGCGATCGTTTGTAAAACTTTGTAGTGAGTATCTGGACCGCTCCCTTCAGGGTCAAAAGCAACGGAAATTACTGTTGGCTTAATAGCCTTTAACTGTTCTAATACAGGGAGTACATCTCTATTTATTTCAGGGTTTTCAGTAAAAACATCTCCTTTATAGAAACCCAAGCGTAAATGATGAATATCAGCAACACGAACTCCAAAATTAGCCCAAACTAGTTCTTCCTCATATTCCCTAATCATTCCCTTAAGGCTTTGTACCTCTTTAGAGTTTTTCTCACCATCATAGTAATTATTTATCTCAGAAGTGATTTTTTCAATAAGTGTAATAAGTTCTGTTTTGCTACTAACGCCATAGATTTCAATTAAAGCTCTAACAAGTCTATGTGACATTCCACGCTTTTGTTGTTCAGTATCGTTTCCTGCAATTGAGTCTAGATAATGAAATACATCTTTGTCCCATTTATCTTTATAACCACTACTAAAAAAATCGTCAAACCTAATCATTTGAATTTGATCATCAATCAAGAAGGCCTTGGTATCATTTAGTAGGTTCTTTATAAAATCATTTGTTACTGAGGTAAAACCAGATGTCATGTTTACAAAATGATGATAATTGCTTGGCTCTCTTATTAACTGAATGATATAAGGCATTAATCCTAACATGATATCATCATGGTGAGGTCCAGTATGATAAAAAATTTGATCTGTCTCTGATTTGGATCCTTTTAGGACTTTTTGTTCTACGGCATTTATAACACCAGGAACAGTATTTTTATCTAAATTTGGAATGTTTTTACAATGGATATCTTTTTGTAAATCTTCCAGCTCTAGTTTTTTCCCAAAAACATTAATTTTTTTAGATAATTCTAAAATTGATCGTTGAAGTTTTTGATCGTCCCAAATTCCATTATTCCAATAATCATTTTCAGAATCGGTAAGAGCTTTTGATGCACCTTTCGTAATGTAGAAGCAGCTGTTTTCTAGTTTAGATAAGGACGTAGCTGGATACTTGACATCGGGCTCGTTTTCAAGTGACTTTTTTATTATTTTTGCTTTTGCTTCACCCGCTGCAATTATAATGCCTGTAGCCCCTGGGTTATGGGTAATTGTACCTAATCCAATAGTGATGACTAGCCTATTTCTGCTAATCTCAATACCGCCAAGATCAGTTGCTGCTGCTGCTTGGGTTTCAAAGTTTGTTGTGGTAAGTCTTGTGGTTGAATTATGATCCGAGCCTCTAACATTAAAGGCTATGTGTCCGTCTGGCCCAATACCTCCCAGAAAAAAGCCAATGCCGCCCATAGAACGAATTTTATCTTCATAATCAGCACACCATTGATCAATTAAAAATATTGACTCTTGTTGTATTTTCTCATGTTCATTTTCTGCATCTCTAAAGCGAAGAGTTAGGTCAACTATATTATCAGGAAAGACAGTTTTTCTATCATTATTTTCAAAAAGGGGAATGTCGTCTGAATTAATAAGTAATGCGTTATCATAGCTTAATCCAAATCCATCCAAATAATATTTGCATACATAGTTATAAAAGCTATTGTGCTGTTTTGGATTTAATGGGTAAAACTCATCAATTTGTACAAACTTTAATTTAGAAAGGTCTGGTTTTTCTCTTATTTGAAGCCCATTTCTATCTCTTATAGCTTTTACTTCCTTTTTACTCCAATTTTGTAGTAAATGATGAGTCCATTTAATAAAATATTCTGGAGTTTTTCCAGTAGGCAAACTAATAACTCCCTCAGGATAATCATATGCCCATTCTAAAAATCTAAGCGAGGTAATTAATCCAAGCTGGGGGAAATTATCTAAAACTATATATGGAATCTGTGATGTTTGATCTTTTATTGATTGTTGATCAAAAAAATGTTTTTCTACTGAACTAAACTTTTGCATGTAGTAAATTATAATTCATATGTAGGCTATGATTGTTATCGTAAAAAAAAATATTAGTATCTTAGTGTTAAGATAGTAATAATTTATTATAGGTAACTAGGTTAATAATGAAAATTTTTTGTAAAGTTGAAATAATATTATGAAGAGAAGAGAGTTTTTTAAAGCTGGTTTAATTGGGGCGACACTTCCTGCATTGACATTTGGTAATTCTGAGCTTAAAAGGAACCAGAAAAGTCCAGTGATAATTACTACTCATAACTTTCCAAAGGCCAATGCAGCTGCTATTGAGGTCTTAGAGAAATACGGGTCATCCATGGATGCAGCAGAAGCAGGGTGTAGGGCTATAGAGGCCGATGAAAATAATAGTAATGCTGGTATTGGTAGTTTACCAGATGAAAATGGCAGAGTAACACTAGATTCATGTGTAATGGATAGTAGAGGAAATTGTGGTTCAGTAGCATTTTTACAGAATATAGCTCATCCAGTTTCAGTGGCTAGAAAGGTGATGGAAGATACAAAACACGTTATGCTTGTAGGGAGAGGTGCAAAAAAGTTTGCAATATCACAGGGTTTTAAGCACACTAACTTACTTACAAGAGAGGGTAGAAACGCATGGATGGAGTGGAAAAAGACCAGAAAAGAGATGACTCCGCATGATACTCATGATACTTGTTCTACGTTAATTCAAGACCATAAAGGCGATATATCCGGTGCATGCACGACAGGAGGGTGGGCTTACAAAATGCATGGCAGAGTAGGAGATAGTCCATTAATTGGTGCGGGTTTATTTGTAGATAATAACATTGGAGGTGCAGCTGCAACAGGTTTAGGGGAGGAAGTCATTAAATCTTCTGGGAGTTTTTTGGTTGTAGAGCTAATGAGACAAGGATATGACCCTGCATCAGCTTGCAAGGAAGCACTCGATAGGGTAATTAGGGCACATAATGGCAGTCCTGACTTTCAAATATGTTACATCGCCTTAAGAAAAGATGGTGAAGTTGGAGCAGCTTGTCTAAAATGGGCTTTCCCTCATTTAGTTACTATGAAAGGAAGAACTACTTTAAGAAGCATAAAAGGAATTTTAGTTAAATAACTAACATAATAACAAAGAAGTAAGATGAGTAAGATTTCAGAAGAAAATATTATTAGAATATTAAGCAGATTAGATGTGCCTGGTAATGCTGCAAAAATATATATCTTTTTATTAAAGAACGGACCTTCAACTGGCTATGCTGTTAGTAAAAGGTCTGGTGTAAATAATGCAGTGGTTTATAGAGAACTAGAGAGACTTAAAAATAGAAACTTAGTTTACCAGTTGGGAGTAAAGCCATTAAAGTATGAAGCAATAAATATGGATGGTTTGCTAAAAAATTTAAAAAAACAAAATAAGACTGAAGAAAAACTACTTGAAAAGTCCCTCAAGGATATTTTAAAAGATAATAAAAATTTAGTCTCAATAAGAATTGATGAATATGATGATCTAATGGTCGAGATAAAAAAAGAGATTCTGGCTGCTAAAGAACAGATACTAATTAGGTTATGGTCTGAAGAACTGGAAATTCTTGAAGATGATTTGCGAAAAATGGAGGATAAAGGAGTAGATATACAGTTATTGTCATTCACACCATTAGAAAACCCAATTGGTGAGACATTTTCGTACAATATTGACCCACACTCTTTTACAGAAAATTGGCAGCGTGGAATAGCTTTATTCATTGATGAGGAAAGAGTAGTGGTTGGAAACAAAATTGGTAAATATCCAATCCATGGAATGCTCACCAATGACCCGTTGATAGCAGAGTCAATCAAGGATCAAATATTATTAGATGTAGAGCTTGTAAAAAATAAAAGAGAAATGCGTAAAAAAAGGTAAATAAAAAAGTAAATGTAAATCCTAATTATCATTTTTAATGTAATTTAATAATACCTCGGCATATTTTCTAAAATATGATCCGCAAATCGTTGAAATCCTATGTCATTATAGTGAATACCATCTACGGTAGCTTCATGATCTGAGCCTAGGCATCCATTTTGCCCAATTAAGTGCATGTCTTTAAAACCTAATTTTTCACATTCTTTTATTTCATTCAATAATAGTAAGTTTTTTTTTCTCACGTCTTCATCTATATACGCATCGTGCATTAGTGGTTGCTCAATGAAAGCTATAGGACATTGATTAACATCATTTTTATTCCTTATAGATTTAACTAGTGGAATAACCAGCGATTTAATTTGCGTTATATTAACATTTGGAAGACAATCTATTATAATACATTTAGCATTCATTTTTGATAATATATCCCCAATTTCAGTTTCTAAATGTCCATTTCCACTAAATCCAAGGTTAATACACGGATGAATAGTTTTCCTTGATATAATATTTGTATGAGCCATTCCAGGCCTTGATGCGCAACCTCCCTGCGTAATGCTAGTTCCATAAAACACAATCGGTTTATTGTCATTTTTTATGAATTTAAAATTACTATCATCATCTATGCCTATATTCAGATCAACTATAGAGTCATAAAGCGGGAGATAGAGGCATAAAGTTTTCTTATTTACTTCATTAAATTTTATTAAGTGTTCATTCTTATTGGAATTAGGCAGGCCAGTTGAAAGATATTTCCATTGGTCATTTACGCATTCATAAACATCTAGACCTTTAATACCAGCATCTGTCATGTGATTCATTTCAAAATCTAATTTTACTCTCCATTTAAGCTTGAGATTTTTACTATTTGTATTTAGCTGTATGCTTACACCCGCATTATTTTCTGAAAGATCCCAAACTTTTTTTCTAATACTATTTTTATACTTTTCAGGAAATCTTTGGAAGGGATATTTTCTAAATTCATTTGGCTCAATTATATTTTGAGCGTCTAAGGATTTTGGAGTGAAATATTTCACTATTTAATATCTTTTAAAATTGGATTTATAATGTCAATCCAATTTTGATAACCAAGATCATTTAAATGCACACCATCAGTACTAAATTTGGGGTTTAGCTGAAGGTCTTCATTTAAAAAAGTAGAATGTAGGTCGATAATATTTAATGATAAGTTGCTCTTTAAATTTTTATTGACTTCATTAATTTGTTCATTTATCGAAGGCGAGTAATCAGCATGAAGAAATTCAATATTTGGTTTCTCAGTTAGATACTGATTATTATTTATTGGGATAATTGTTTGTGTATAGATTTTAGTGTTTGGCGATTTTTTATTTATGATATCAGAAATTAAGAAAATATTATTTGCAACATATTCCGGCGTTCTTTCTGGTCGACTTCGATTATCCTCAAACAAATCATTTACACCGATGAGTAAAAAAACCGCTTTGGGCTTATAATGTATTATCTCTTCTAATCTAGCTAATACACCATCAGTATGATCTCCCGATATGCCTCTATTGACAATATTGTTACCTGACAACTTATCAGTATGGCGCAACAAACCTTGAGTGATACTATTACCAAGAAATACTATTTTATTAAAGCCAACAGGAGAGACTTTAAACTCTGATAACTTTTTATGATAAAAATCTTTTTGCCAATCTTGCTGATATTTTATATTAGTATTTATGCTTGGGTATAACTCTTTTTCAACTACACTCATACCACCACCGCAATTAAAGAAAATTTGAACTACATATAGACAAAAAAATAATCTAAGTATAATATTCAACTAGGTCTGAATTTGTACCTTAGAAATTAAATCTAAAACCAAAATCTATAGTGCTACCATAATGTTGCTCTAGCGTTTTTGCACGACTTTTTACAGGTATTGTACCTAGATGATCATCTATATTATCATAATTTTGTGATGTAAGGTCTTCATACATCTCAGTGGTAAATGATGGATCAGCTCGATTAAATCCTCGCTTTCGAGTTATGTCTATCGCCTCATTAAGGTTAGCTATGTTTAAGTAAAGCTCTAAACCATCGATAGGAAGTTTTTGTTTCATAGATAAATCATATCTTCTGTAAGCATCAGTTGTTTCTCGCATTTCAGGCCAAAAATTCGTTGAGGTAAATACATCAGACATATAAAGCATGGATAGCCTTCCAGAAAAACCTTTGTAATCATAGCCTAATGAAAAATTAAATATCTCATTTGGTTGATCAATCAATCTGTCAACATAGAAACTGTCCACGTTGGTTGTGATGACTTGAAAAGAGGGTACAAAAACAAACTCTTGTTTGATTTCTGTTCTCGGGTATTTTACTTCTGAGAAAGTCCTGGTGTAGTTAGCATTAAAAACAAGACCACTTAACATGCCAGGTAAATACCAAAAACGAGTCTGATAATCGATCTCAAAACCATTTAGATCAACTGGATAAGGGTTATTTGACGTATAATCAGCGATAATTTGTTTTTCAGTAAAGTGGGGAAGGTCATATAGTGAATCAGCGGCACCTTCAACAATGTACCTACGGCCGCTGCTGTAGATCAAACCTTCAATTTCTTTCGTAAAATAACTAAATGTTAATAAGCCAAGCTTATCGTTGTTAAATGAGATAACATAATCCTTATTCGTAGATACACCTGGCTCGAGAAATTTATTTCGATAAAGAACTTGTCCAAAATTACCTTGGTAATTATAAAACGGAATAAAATCGGCATAACTTGGACGCGTCAATGTTTTTGTGCTAGCATACCTTAAAGAAAGCCAGTCAAAGGGGTCATACTTAAGGAATAAAGCGGGAAGGGAATGAGTATTAGTTCTTTTATGTGTATTTATAGTATCAGAACCAGCTGCACTAAAGTCAGGAAATGTACTTTGTATACCTTTATAGCTATTATAATTAGTCTCTATCTCTTCCGTTCTGCTACCTGCAATAACATTTAATTTTGAACCGATGTTAAAATCAACCATAGCATAACTAGCATTATAATTTTCTGTACCATCATAATCAAATATTAAGGAATTAGTCGCGTGAAATTTGTGAAGTCTTTGTTCATGATATCCAGCATTATAGAAAAAGGCATCAGATCTAAATAAGTCTATTAAAGATCTCATTCGACCTAAGTCGGCGGCTGGCCCTATATCATATTTCCCGCCTAAAAAACCATCAAGATCATAACTATCATCACTAAAAGCTTGATAATTAATTTGCTGAAAACCAGCATCAGCATACTCGTCTAGCCAATCAAAATGCACTATCGCAGAATCTCTACGTTCATTTAAGGCAGAATTATTAGTTACCCAGGTAACTAATTCTTGGTTTTGATCATGGTCTCTTTTTTTGTCGCGTGATTTGTAACCAGCTTTTATTTTTCCAGATATTTTATTAAATAAATTAAAATCATACTCAACGTTCATCCCAAATGAAGATTCTTTTTCAATCGTTTTATTTTCTCTGTAGTTAGCTCCTAACCAATAAGCAGAATTAGTATTATTTTTAGTATAATTTTGAATGTTTTCCACACTTTTCTTTAAAACTGATTCAGTATAGGCATCTTGTTCCTCAAATTCATATCTGTAATTAATACTATCATTTTTTGATAAAGAAAATGAGGTGTAAGCATCTAAAGTAAGATTATTAAAAAGTTTTTGTTCATATTTCCACGTTTCTGATATTACGGTAATATCATTTTCACCTTGCCCTGTATTATAATATCTATCTTCAGCAGTTAGAGCATAAATGTCAGAATAGTTAATTTGGCTCTTGTCAATTTTACTATTTAGGGCGGTATAGCTGATATTTCCTTGTGGAATGTTATAGTCAAATACAAAAAGATTATTACTACGATCATTTAATCTATTTATATCAGTTAGATACATATTTAAGAGTTGAAGTGAGTTTACAGAATCAAGATTGGCAGGTGCGTTATCATATCTGGCTCCTAGGTCATGTGAGCTTCTATTTCTATTCTCAAGATCTAATTGAGCTAATACGCCTAATTTATTATTTAAAAATCTATTTCCTATTGTAGCAACATACTTATAATCTCCTGCCTCTTTATCTAGACCGTTATAGATACCCTGCGCAATTACATTTCCATGCAAGCCAGGTTTTGCCTTTTTAAGAATGAAATTTACGGTCCCTCCAAGAACATCTCCATCTTGATCAGGTGTACCAGCTTTGGTTACTTCAATTCCTTCAAGCATATATTGAGATATCATACTTATATCAGTGCTCCTATTATTTGGATCTGTAGAGGCTAAGTTTGTTCCATTTACGGTAATTTTATTGTATTTGGGTGATAGTCCTCGAATGACTACTTTATTACCTTCACCACCTTCACGTCTGATGGAAACACCTGGTATTCTCGCTACAGCTTCTGCAGCATTAGATTCTGGTAATTCTTGTATTCTATCTGAAGATACAATATTCTTTATGGATTTTGCTTTAAGTTGTTTATTGATAGCATCCATTTGACCTCTTGCTTGGGCAGTAACAACAACTGTTTTACCTTCGACTGTAGTATACTTTAAATCAAAATCAAGCTCGTATTTATCTTGATCTGAGATGGTAATCTCTTTTTTAATTGTTTCATAACCAATGTAAGTAACTTTTATTGTATAGTTACCAGGAGCAACATTAGAAATACTATACTTACCTGCATTATCTGTCGCCATTCCCAGGCTAGTGCCCTCAATGATAACGTTTGCACCGATCAGTACATTGCCGTTGCTACTATCAGCGACAATCCCGGATATATTTGAGCTTTGCGATAATGAAATACTAATTGTAAAAATAATTGAAAATGTTAATTTTTTAAGAAATGTTATCATAATTTAATTTTTTCTCCTTGCTCTAATTGTATTCCTAAATCAATAAGTTCTGATTTTTTTTTATCCATAAGTTTTAGATTATTGCACTCGCTAGGTATGAACATTTTTGCAGCATGTCTTTTAAAACATGAACTAAGTAATTTTGTATAGTTTCCTGCTAGCCTTTGAATTTCTTTTTTTGTTTTTTCTTGTTTTTTTAATTCTTCAATACTTTTGAAAGCATTTCTTATTTCTCTTGCAATGTCAATAATTTCCATAGCCTCCTTGTGGCAACCACAGACATCTAATTTTGAGTATATATCTAGCGGTTTTTGAACTGGTTGAATAGATTTTTTAATAATTTTGTTATCTTCCTTACCGCAACCAGCTACAAAAAGTGTAATGTATAGAAGCGTTATGGTTTTTATTACTTTAGGCATTTATATATCAAGTATTAATTATTATTAATTTATATAAAAAAAGGGGTAGTAGAACTACCCCTTTTTTATATGCGATTAAATTACATTAAATCGTCAGCTCAACAAATTACTTCATTAGAGCCATTTTTTTCGTGATAGACGATGACCCATCAGTCAACGTGTAAAGGTAAATACCTGTTGAAACGTTGCTTCCTGCTTCATCACGTCCATCCCAGCGTAATACATGAGTACCAGCTACTTTAGAACCGCTTGTAAGAGTTCTTACTTTTTGACCTAACATATTATAAATAGAAAGATCAACATTAGCTGCTTTATCTATGCTAAATGTGATATCGGTAGTAGGG
Organism: bacterium; assembly: GCA_038127595.1. Classification (GTDB taxonomy): domain Bacteria; phylum Fidelibacterota; class Marinisomatia; order Marinisomatales; family UBA1611; genus TMED80. The sequence continues at coordinate 13,977 of JAYPIC010000039.1, forward strand.
TTAAACGGATTAGGAAAGTTTTGAGCTAGCTCAAACTTAGCAGGGGTAATTTGCCCACCGTCAACACCCATTGTACTACTGGCCATCCACTCAGCTTTCTTATCTGGGAAGTTATTTAAGTCTCCCAATGGAAAACCACCATAACCATGTGTGTAAGCAACGGATGAAGTAGAGTAGGTAAAATCCATTGGTAATGGCCACTCGACTACTTCATAGTTGCCATCAGCTTGATGCATCCATGCACGATCAGTATGAGTATCATGTACTCCATTGTCTAACCAGTCTGTAGATAGGATCTAAGTTCCAACCTAAATCATCTCCTGCATAAATATTAGCTTCTTGAAAAACACCGTTTGCATATTGAGCTATAGTAGAATCGCCTACCCATTTGCTTTGTCCTGCAATCATTGTATCACAAAGTGAAACAACATTACCGCTAGCATCTGTAGAGTCATTTCCATCAGCGCCTTTTAGGTTCCAGCACCATGGATCCATATTAAACATAGCATGAAGTTCTGGTGTGTCTTTCCATCCGTTACGTTGGTATCGAATGTTTCTGTTATTATTATCCCAACACCATTGATTACCGGTAGCAGCTTCATTAGCTAAATTTGTACTATCAGTACACTCGCCCTGGTATAGAGTAGCCATTTTACCATGGCCATTTTCTCTATCATTATTCAATGAGATATTGGTGTTATCACCATTTCTTGTCTGACCATTTGCAGCTACATTGATAAATAGATTGTTTGTCCAATATGTGTTATTACCATGGCGGTAAAATTTTGGCCAATCAATAATATTTACAAAAGTGTTGTGATCAATTTCAATTACCTCATCTGGAGTTCTATCAACCAAACCGTTATCATAAATAACAAAAGCCTGGCCATGAGCACCTTCAATAGTATTGTTCTGGATTTTTAGTGAGTTCAGAGTACCAGTCCAGGCTCCACCGCCCCAAAAGAAACCACCGAAATACATACCAGCAGGATAGCATGAGTATTGTACCGCTTTACAGTTTTCAATTACCCAATCTTCTTGTTTACCAAAATTCCAATATGTTATTACCTCACTATGAACTGAAGTAACTCCATCCACATGAATGCTGTTGCGGTTTCCATAGGTAGCTAATACACCATGAAGTGTACCGCTTCCACCAGCAAAAACACCATTAAAAAGCAGATTTGCTATTTTATATGATTGATCATCGCCATAGGTTTTGATACTACCGGCAGGCCAGTATGCATTAAACTGTGATGCACCATCCGCACCTAAAATAGGTTTTATTTCTGCAGGACGAGAACCATCAGCATATGGAGCACCAATGACCTCACAGCTAGAATTAAGAATTAAGGTTGACTGCTGCAGGTATACTTTATTTGACTCAAGCATGTAAACATCATGAGCTTGCGTACCATCAGCAGAAGTATCAGCCATAATAGTGTTTTCAAATTCACCAGGTGCACCTGTCCATGTAACTACCAATGTATCGGCAGCGGACAAAGTTGCAACTGAAATTAAAACACAAAAGCTGAGAATAAATCGATTTGATAGCAATTTTATCATATTGATTTTCCCTTCTTGTTTTGTTTTTTTATTAGTCTCTTAAGCTTAAGATACTAAATTAATCAGTATCTTCTAGTACATATTAAACACTTTTTGTAATGGCATCAACATTTTTATTTATTTGATTTATGTTAGGATTAAATGAGAAATAAGTTAGAATTAAGTATCCATAAAAACTGGACTTTTAGGAAAGTCTCTGATCAAAAATGGTATCAGGCACAGGTCCCTGGGTGTGTTCATACTGACTTGTTGAAAAATGATATCATTCTTGACCCATTTTATGGGACTAATGAAAAAGATCTTCAATGGATATCTGATGAAAACTGGGAGTATAAAACAAATTTCAATGTAGATAACGAATTTTTAAACAGGGAAGTGCAACTTCTAAAATTTTATGGTTTAGATACTTACGCAAAAGTTTACGTGAATGGAAAATTACTAATAGAGTCAAATAATATGTTTCAT
>JAYPIC010000040.1:0-13575 GCA_038127595.1 bacterium
GTTTAGTTAGATTAATAATATATTTATTTTTTTCAATCATTTTTACCTCTTGTGATGATGAGGAAAATATTTTGGTCCAAGATGCGATAAAACTTCTTGATCAAGAAGATGTTTTATTTTTGGATGTAAGAACATCACAAGAGTTTAAATATGAAGGTAGCATAAAAAACGCACTATTGATTCCTGTCAATGATCTAGAAAAAAAAATTACTATGCTTGAGGCGTATAAAAGTAAAAACATTATTGTCTATTGTAGAAGTGGAAGAAGATCTAAAATAGCAACCAAATTATTAAAAAAGAAAAACTTCAATGTCACTAATCTAGAAGGTGGATTCATAGCTTGGAGAAAATATTTTTCAACGAAGCTGTAAAAGAAAAATACTTTCTTACAAGTTAGTTTGTGAGAATTTTCATGCTTAATAAAATATCAATGTTTTTATCTAAAGGCGCATTTTTTATGATTTTGAGCGCTGGTAGTTTTTGCATGATGACGGTCTTTGTAAAATTAGCAGGTGACTCACTTCCTACCATTCAGATTGTTTTTGTTAGAGGTCTTTTTACATTGTTAATAACTGGATTTTTTTTATTTAAAGCAAAGATAAATCCACTAGGCAAGAATAAACTGTTATTAACAGCTAGGGGATTATCAGGGACAATAGCACTATTTTTAGTTTATGAATCAATACAAAGGTTTCCACTTTCAGAAGCAACGGTAATTCAATATTTGTATCCATTATTTACAGCAATGATCGCTGCTGCATTAATTTCAGAAACTGTTGATAGAAATATTTTAATAGGACTTGTTGCTGGCTTTTTTGGGGTCTATGCAATCTTAGGATTTCCTTTTTTATCAGATAGCTACATAGATATTGAAAGTTTGGCAATTGCAATTTTCGGAAGTTTTTTAACAGGGTTGGCATATGTGTTAGTTAGAAAAGCAACCAGTCTGGATGAACACCCGCTTGTAGTAATGTTTTATTTCCCACTTTTCACCGTTCCAATATGTTTACCGTTTTTATTTTCGGTTTGGCAGCATCCCTCCTTATTGGAATGGTGTTATCTGTTCTTTGTTGGTCTGTTTACTCAGTTTGGCCAGTTGTTTTTAACATATGGCTATAAAGAACTTCCTGCAACGAAAGCAGCGCCGATCAGTTATATTCAAGTTTTTTTTGCAACAATAATTGGCATTGTAATTTTTGATGAACAATTAACCTTTAATTTCTTAATTGGCTCGATCATGGTTCTTTTTTCAATAATTTTGGTTATGTCAAGTAGTACTAAAAAAGATTGAAGCAATGAAATATCCAACAATGAAAAATGTGGCTAAGGAAAAAATATATTTGTATAGTTAAATATAAATTAATGCTAACAAATGGAGTAGTTGTATGGGAGAACGTAAAATAGTTGATCATCTAGATATTTTTGAAGGTGAAAATAATGTAATGATCACTACTACAGTCAGTTGTGGTCTAGAACTTGTAGATGCTGTTGATGATTATATAAAACAAGGTTTTACAGTTGCATCAAGCAGTAGTGGTGGTACAAACATCCAAGTTTATCTAGTAAAACAAAATTAAAATTTTTCTATATAAATGAAAGTTCTAAGAACTTACTATATTTTTCTTTTTTCAACTGTTATTATCAGTCAAGAAAAGGAGACTATTAAATATGAAGATCTATATGAGCGAAATGGTCTGATTTATGCCTCGGATCAGGATAGTAGTTTTAATGGGACTGTTGATGAAAATTGGCCTGCTGGTATAAATAAACTGAGCTACACTTATAAAAATGGGAAACCAGATTCCAAGTGGAGTGATTGGTTTAATAATGGTCAACCCAAAGAAGAGGTTGAATACAGTGATGGAATTAAAAACGGTTTGCATAAACAATGGTATAAAAACGGCCAGCAGAAGTTTGAAAGAACCTACAAAAATGGTATTCATGACGGCAAATGGACTGAGTGGTATGAGAATGGACAATCTATGGTTGAGGGCAATTTTCTGGATGGTAAGCCTGATGGAACATGGATATATTGGTATCCTAATGGTCAAAAAAGAGAGGAAGGTAACCCAGTCAGTAGCGATACTAGTAGCTTAGCTTTTTTGAATGATGGTATTTGGAATTATTGGCATCCCAATGGACAACTTAAAGAAACGGGTAATTATATAAGCGGAGAAAAAGATGGTCAATGGTTCGAATGGCATGATAATGGACAAATAAAACTAAAAGAAACCTATAAAATGAACAAAAGAAATGGGAAATGGCTTTCATGGTTTTATAATGGACAAATTGAGATAGAGGGTGACTATATAAATGATAAAAAGTCAGGCAAGTGGGTTACATGGTACCCTTGGGGGTGGAGATCGTATGAAATTACTAGTAATAGTAATGAGTCTTCATTCATTCTATGGTTTGACGACCAACAAAGGTCAAGCGAAGGATTTTATCGGAATGATGTTAGAGATCAAACTTGGGTATGGTGGAGTAGGGAAGGTATACTTGATAGTTCTGGAGTTTTTAATCGAGGCATTAGAAGCGGTAAATGGACATTTAGAGATCCAGAAGCCAACAAACAACTCGAGGGCAGGTATCGAGATGGAATGCTTTCTGACCTTATTACAGTTGCAATAGATGAAGCTTTTAATGAAGAATATGAACAATTTGACATTATGGATAAAGAATGGACAGAATGGTTTTCAAATGGAGAAAAAAGGGTTGAGGTAACATATAAATCAGGAGGTGATTCTAAAGTTGGTAAGGGTAGTGGAACTTGGAATTTATGGTTTGAAAATGGTAACGAAAAATTATCACAGTCATATGTAGATGGAAGAGCTGATGGTACTTGGAAAGAATGGTTTGAAAATGGTACAGAAAAAAAAGAATACAACTGGTCAAGTGGTAAGTTGGATGGTAAATATGTAGAGTGGTATGAGTCTGGTCAAGAAAAAATTGAAGGGGAATATACCAACGGCCTTAAGGAGGGAGCTTGGACTGAATATTATGCCACAGGAGAAAAAAAGTCTGTAGAGTCTTATGAGGGCGGAATACCTAGTGGTGAGTGGGCATTATTTTATGCGAATAGTAACTCAAAACAAGAAGCTAATTGGGACCAAGGTGTTTTAACTGGTTCTTGGACAGAGTGGTATGTTGACGGGCAAAAAAGAATTGAAGGAGATATTGAGGACGGATTAGCAATAGGTGTGTGGACGGAGTGGTATGCTGATGGTACTAAAAGCTTTGAAGGTACTCGCAAGAGATCTGTAAAAAAAGAAAAATGGACTATTTGGAATGAAAAAATTCAAAGATCGATTAGCACCCTTAAAAAGTAAAAGCTTTTAATTCATCTAAAATTTCACTAACTATTATGGTATTCAAGGGATTCAAGATATAAATTCTCCGGCTCAGAAAAGGAAAAAAATTGAAGATAAAAGTAAAAAATATAAACGCTTACACAAAAGAAGTAAGTCTTGACATACCATGGGTAACCTTAGAGCCCGACTTTAACAAAGCAGTTAAGTCATTTAGTAAAAAAGTTAAGCTTCCTGGTTTTAGGCCTGGTAAAATACCAAAAGATAGATTGATGCAACAATTTCAACCAAACATTGAAGCTCAGTTTATGGACGACAACATTCATAAATATTATTTAACTGCTTTGCAGGAAGAGAAAATTGTTCCTGTGAACCAGGCAGAGATAAGCAATGTTAGCTTCAAGATGGGTGAGAATTTCTCCTTTGCCGCAAAGTTTGAAGTTGAGCCCGATTTCAATTTGCCAAAATTCAAAAATAATATGTTTAAAGTTCAGAAAAATAAATTCATTCCTGATGACCAAGACAAAGAGGATGCTATCAATCAGCTCAGAAGATCTCATGCTCGAATTGAAACAGTTGAGGATGGTGCAAAAGAAAAAGATTTTATTCTTTGTGATCTGCAAAAATTAGATGAATCTGGCGTTGCAATCATTGGTAAAAAATTTGAGAAACAAATGCTAAAAGTTGGCGATGGTTCCTTCACTGATGACCAGAAAACTAAACTGATAGGTTTAAAGCCTGGAGATACCTCAAAGCTTGACCTACCTGATGGTGAAGATAAATCAATAAAAAATCCTTACGACCTTACTGTGGTAAAAGTTGAGAGAGAGGTGCTGCCAGAAGTAAATGATGATTTTATAAAGTTGATAAATCCTGAATTGAATTCTGTTGATGATCTACATGCAGATGTGCTTAAAAAAATAAATGAGAATTTTGAAGAGAGGTCCAGACAAAGTTTTGAGCGAGATATTTCTGATGCTTTAATAGAAAATATCGGTTTAGAGACTCCCCCAAGTATGGTGGATAATTATTTAAATAATATTCTCGAAGATGTAAAAAAACAAAATAATGGCGAAAAAGTTGATGATGAAAAAGTACTCGAAACATATCGGCCTTCCGCTGAAAGAAATCTAAAATGGTATTTGATACGAAAAAAAATCATTGACCAGGAGCAGATAAGTTTTAACAGGTCTGATATTGATAAAGAGATAGAAAATCTAGTTTCTCGCTCTCCAAATTCTGAGCAGGAAATAAGAAGGTTTTACAAAAAACCAAGTAATAGGCAGAGAATTGAGGATGATCTTACAGAGAAAAAAATATTAGAATTTCTAACGCAGTTTGCCAAGATAAAAGAAGTAGAGGTAAATACAAAAGACCTCCGGGGAGAAAATAAATGAGCATAGATAAAAATATTACTAACCAGTTAGTCCCTATGGTCGTAGAGCAAACTGGGCGTTCTGAAAGAGCATTCGATATCTACTCTAGGCTTTTAAAAGAAAGAATTATCTTCCTCGGTACGCCTATAGATGACATGATATCTTCTCTCGTAATTGCCCAACTTTTATTTTTAGAATCCGAGGATTCTGATAAAGACATTTATCTTTACATAAACTCTCCTGGAGGTATTATTACTTCTGGTTTTGGGATATATGATACAATGCAATACATCAAACCAGATGTCGCTACTATATGTATGGGGCAAGCTGCTAGTATGGGAGCTTTTCTTCTGGCAGGAGGTGCTAAAGGTAAAAGGTCTGCGTTACCAAATAGTAGAATCATGATTCACCAGCCTATGGGTGGCGCTCAAGGTCAAGCTGACGATATTAGGATTCAAGCAGATGAAATCCTTAGAATGAAGACGCAATTAAATAAGATACTTTCTAAAAATACTGGACAATCTCTAAAAAAAATCGAAACTGATACAGATAGAGATAATTTTATGTCTGCAGCTGAGGCAAAAACTTATGGGCTAATAGATTCGGTATTGTCATCTAGGAAGTAAATGTCAAATCAACCATCAAAAAATAGCAACCTAGAAATCAATCTATCTGGAAAAGATGACTCCAAAGAGGGTTTTAAGGTAACGTTACAAAAGCCTTCAAAAATAAAAAACTATTTGGATTCTTATGTGGTAGGTCAAGAAAATGCTAAAAAATCTATCGCGGTTGCCGTCTACAATCATTACAAGCGTATAATTAATAAATCTTATGTATCAGATGTAGAATTAGATAAGAGTAATATATTATTAATTGGTCCTACAGGGACTGGTAAAACTCTAATTGCTCAAACTTTAGCTAGGTTTTTATCTGTGCCATTTGCTATAGCTGACGCAACGACTTTTACCGAAGCAGGATACGTAGGGGAGGATGTTGAAAATATTCTAGTTAGGTTGCTTCAGGTCGCCAATTACAATGTTGGTGCTGCCGAAAGAGGAATTGTATATATTGACGAAATAGATAAAGTTGGCAGGAAGTCTGCGAGTGCATCGATAACTAGAGATGTTAGCGGCGAAGGAGTCCAGCAGGCATTGCTAAAAATTCTTGAGGGCACTATAAGTAACGTTCCCCCAAAAGGAGGTAGAAAGCACCCAGAGCAAAGCTTGGTTTCTATTGATACATCGAATATTTTATTTATTTGCGGAGGTTCATTTTCTGGATTAGAAGATATAATTTCAAAAAGAACTAATGTTGGAGACTTAGGTTTTAATTCAAACTCTGGCAATAATAGTTCAGGTAAGTTTGACACTAATCATGTTTTTAAAAATGTAGTTCATGAAGATCTTGTTGAATTTGGACTTATTCCTGAGCTAATTGGAAGGCTGCCTGTTGTTTCTACAATGAGCAGTTTATCTGATAGCGAAATGTTAAAGATTTTAACTGACCCTAAAAATGCCCTACTTGAGCAGTATAAAAAATTATTTCACATGGAAAATGTAATTCTAGATTTTGAACAAAAAGCGCTGCGTCGAATTGTTGAGATTGCTCAGAGCCGAAATTCTGGTGCTAGAGCACTTAGGTCTGTACTTGAAGATATTTTAATGGACTTGATGTATGATGTTCCTGATATGGATAAGCCTAATAAAATTATGATAACTGAAAAATTTATTTTAGGCGAATCAAAGCCATTAATATCATTAGATCCAATTAAAAAGAAGTCAGCTTAATATTTATGCATATTATAGCTGATTTATTTAACCTTTATTAAATATATTCCATACAATTTATCAGAATGATGAGGCAGCTTATCTTTTGATATGTTAAATTTATTAACACATGTTAATTATGTTCTCGAGTATTTACTTTATATTAAAAAATATCTTTCTGTGTAAAATTGCAGGATTGTTTTTAATAACGATTTTCATTCAAAATTGTGCTGAGCCTGAAGATAATGACACTGTTGAAGAGTCTGCCTACGAAAATACTTTGACAAATCAAACTATAGGTGATGGCAGTACTGGAGCAATTGATGATTATTTTTATGATTTTAATGATGCAGTTGATGCAAAATTCTTCAGATATTCAAAATCAAGGTTCGGTACTTCTTATGATAAGTACATAACATCATACCCTTATCCGCCAGACTATATGATTATGAAAAATTTTCCTGATTATTTGTTGGATGTGGCTCCAGATTCTTTTCAATTTGTAATGCGTCATCCGATTGATACATTAGTTATCGGCGCAGATACTATTACATCCGATATAGGTAAGATAGTAGAGGATTCACTTGTTTTATCCTCTTCACAATTCAAAAATCTAGAATCAATTGAGTGGGATTTCGATGCTGAGCCTTCGCTGCAAAGATATAGATTAAGAAATTCTGCTTGGGTTCAAGAAGACACGATGCTTTATTATGCAGACACATTTGATGTTAAATCATACTGGGCTGTAGTTGATACGCCTCTAATAGATGATGGTTTTATGTTTGTTGATACTGCTGAATGGCAGGATACTAGTTATGCTTTCATTAAAGATGAAATGATGATTTTTACAAATAATTTTGAGTTCACAAAAACTCAGATGCATCTAGATTCTCTTATTTTCAGAATCAATACTGATTGTAATGATAACAACAGCTGGGACCAGGCTGAGACAGGAGTTGACGACTTCAATGGCGATGGTGACATGAAGGATATCTTATTTGAAAACAATGATAATTTTGATTACAACGGTGACGGTGTCCTTCAGGACATAGTATATGAGTTTGTGGATAGGGGTAATGGAATTATTGATCCTGCGGAGACTTATTATGACATTAACGAGAATGGGTCATTCGATTTAAATGAACCTTATGAAGACAGGAATTGTAATGGGAAGTGGGATGATGCAGAAATAGTTGATTCAGGTAATGGCCGCTTTGACGATGTTGAAGAATATACTTTTAAAGATGCTGATGGTGATGGTGAAAATGAAAAGCATCTATACAAAGTTGGTTCTGTGCCAAATAATATTCTTGTGGATTGGTCAGATCCAGAAAGTCCGCAGCTTTTATTAAATATTAACATTGGAGATGATTTAACCGATAGGTGGGGAAATGTTTATGAAGACATTATTGAGACTGTTTCATTTGTCGATGTAAAGCGTAAGGAGGTTGGAGATATTGACTCGCTTGTAACTCTTTATACTAATGATGTAGTTGGGGTGATAAATAGTCCTGCTCAAAACCCTGATGATTTCTATGTAACTAAAACAGAATTCATATCAAATAGAACAGGAGATGATGGTCTTAGAGTAGATTATGACTATCAAATTTTTTCAAAAGATAATCATGTTAATCAACACATTTATAAAAGTTATTTTTTACCTTTAGGCTTTTACTGGAGTGAGTATCAGGTCGATCAAGGATTTTGGCAAAAAAATCAGCTTGAAAAAGATATTTTTATGTACACATATAATGGACTTTTGCGGGATGGGGAGCATGTAGACACTGCTTATTATGATTCCACTGAAATTGCAGTTTATTTGATTGAAAAATCTTTTCAAGTTGAAAAATCGCAAGTAACTGTACCTGCAGCTAAAGTAAGATCAGTATTTGAAAATGGTACATATACCTGTCTAAGGGATAACTCTATTGCGGATTTAGATTCAGACTGTCCGCAGGTTGATACAACATTTGTGGATTGTTTTAAAGTTACCACAATCACTAACATGACCATGATGGGTTCTGGTGTTGAATATGGACAAAAAGTTTATACTTGGTTAGCCAAAGACCAGGGAATAGTAAAAAGTGACCTTTATATTCGCTGGACCGAGAATCCGTATTTTGATAACCCTAATGCAACAGGGGAGATTGATGAAAGTGGGCAAGTCTGGTCAGGCTTCTCTAGGATTGAGCTAGCTGAAATCAATGTCGAGAAATCTGGAAATGTTTTTCGTAGGCTCTCTAGCCCAGCTCAGATAGTTAAAATGGAAGATTTTAAGGATATCCCAGATTTTGATTATGATCCATATAAGATTAGTAACCAAACCGGTTTTCATACGATTAATTTTGATGAGGACTTAAGATGATGAGGTCAATTAAAATTATATTTTTGATATGCATCAATATAGTTTCATTTACTCTTGCTGGAACTGATGGCACCATAAGAGGCAGAGTAACAGATGAAGAATCAATGGAGCTTCCTGGAGCAACTATTTATCTGCCAGAACTAGGTATCGGTGCTGCAGCAGATCCTGAGGGTAATTTCATTATTCTTAACATACCTGTAGGAAAATATGATGTCGTGGTTCAAATGGTAGGTTACCAAAAGAAAACGTATAGAGAGGTTCAAGTTGTGATGGACCAAACTGTATGGCTGAACCCCACTTTGCCAGTGGCTGCTGTAGAGGGCGATGAAGTGGAGGTTCTGGGTACTAGGCCATTAGTCGAGAGAGGCACTACCTCAAAAAAAATTACTGTTGATAAAGAAGCTATACAATCACTACCTATTAGAGATATGTCAGAGCTTTATTCTTTGCAGTCAGGCGTTGTTAAAGTTGAAAGTAAAACTAGAGGTATCCCAAATCAAGAGGAGAGAGGCTTAGAGGAAGTCCATGTTAGAGGTGGAAGGTCAGGAGAGATCGCCTACATGATAGATGGTATGTATGTCAGAAATCCAATTTTTGGAGGTATTGGCTCTGGTACTAGGCTGAATTTATTTGCTATAAATGAGTTTGATTGGCAACCAGGAGGTTTTAATGCTGAATATGGTGACGCTATGTCAGCTGTTTCCAACTGGCATACTTCTTCTGGTGGAGAAAATATAGAATATCATTTTGAGTATGAAACGAGTCTTGTGGGGGCATTTATTAATGGATTAAGAGGTAAAAAAGACGACACTGAGAATTTTGATAAATTAAGGGGGCTTAATGATTACAATTTTGGTATTGGGGGCCCTGTATTAGGCATTCCTAAACTTAGATTTTGGTTTAGTGGGCAGCATACCTCGGAAGAAAATTACAGTGTCTATGAATTTGATGATAGAGTATATCTTGGCGAAGATCAAGATTTGCTACTAGATACACTAGCTTTAAATAAGGAAAGCTTAGTTAATCCATGGGATAACATAGCTGGATTCAGAGGATTTGGCTTTGATAAAACGACTGATATTTTTGCAAAGTTAAGCTACAATCATTCAAGTAAGCTAAGATTTAATTTGAGTTACTGGCGTGTTGCAAACCACCTGCAGGCATTTAATCCACGATATCTATATTGGGACGAGGGTAGGAATGAATTATTTCGAGACACTTATAGAGTCAATTTCGAAATTAATCATTCTCTAACGCAACGGACATTCTACACAATTCGCTTTGCCCGTTTTATTCAAGATCAATTTCAAGGCGTTCGTTGGAGGGATAATGATAATGATGGTTTTCCAAACTGGTTTGAGTGGCGCCATCCAGCGGGCAATAAAGAAATATCAGACCCACACAATCCTTATGTTGTTCCATACACCATAGGTGAGGATGGAGATACTTTAAGGTATACAAATAGAGATGATCTAAGCGGATGGTATGTTGGTGCTACTCCTGGTATGTGGAATTGGGAATCTGCAGAAAAGTTTGATGATTCAAATGGTAATGGCGTGTGGGATGTTGGAGAGGATTTTACTGATTGGGATAATGATGGCTCCTGGGATGGCCCAGAGATGGTAAAAGAGTTAGAGTACAGAGATAATAGCTATTGGTTAGAGCCAGAGATGTATGAAGATTATGAGCCTTTTTTGGATTATAATAGCATTAGGCTTCAGTTTGAAAATGTCCCTGGTAATTCACAAGCGCCATCGAACATACCGTGGGATCCGGATAATATTTATTATTACATGCCCACCCCGCAAGGCTATGTATGGGAAGAGGGCCGTGCATTTGGTGGGCACGATAATTTTTACGCAGATTCAAGAGCTACGACAGATGAGGTTAGAGTTGATTTAACATCTCAAATAACCGATAAGTGGAAGGCTAGGTGGGGACTTGATTATAAGTATCATAGGTTAAATTTTTACGAAATTGTTAGTCCATGGTTAGGGCAAGCTGCTACTAGGCAGACTTTCGCAGAATATTGGCAAGACACTGGTCCCGATGGATTGTTACCTATTGATAGTGGTTATGTGAATCCTGATATTGGTGAAAATAATGGAAGGTGGGATGAGGGAGAGAAGTTTTCAGATTCTAATCAAAATGGCAGATGGGATGATTATCGTGAGCCTGAAGAATTTTCAGCCTACATGCAGAATACTTTTGAAGTGCCATGGATGGTCATCAACTATGGGATTCGTGTAGATGCTGTAAATTATAATACGCAAATATGGGCCGATACTTCCGGTAAATATACTCCTGGTACGCCTTGGTATTATTCTGATTTAAATGATAATGATCAATGGGATAGTAATGAGGAAGTAAGTGTTCTTGCTGGTCTTCCTAGGCAAAAAGTAATTTTAAAAAATGCAGATTGGTTCTATAAAATTAGTCCTAGAATAGGTTTCAGCCATGTAATTACTGACAAGTCAACTTTTACATTTAATTATGGACTATATTATCAGACCCCTACTTATCAGAATATTTATTTAAATACAAACAGACTTGAAGATCCTGAAGAGTTATTTGAAGAAGGGGAAGGTCAAGTTGGTAATGCTACAATGAACGCTCAGAGAACTCAGTCATATTCAGCTGGCTTCAACGTTCAAGTTGGTCAAAATTGGTCCTATTCTATGATGGCATGGGTAAAAAATATGGATCAGCTAACAAAAAATACATTCCAAAGATCGGGTGTTTATTCATATAATATTAGTGATAATGGTGATTATGGTAGCGCAAAGGGAATTGATCTAACATTGAAATTTAGAGGGCGGGCTTTTGGTTCTCAATTGCAATATACTTATTCAATTGCAAAAAATAACAGTGAATATGCTTGGGCTAATGTTAGTGGTCAGTATGTTGACGCTCCAAGTCAAGAGTCATTGCAGTTTTATGACAGACCTCACGATCTAACATTTTGGTTATACACAGGACTTCCATTTGGAATTAATGCTGCTTTAACAGCTTTTTATCAGAGCGGAGGTCCTTACACTCCTTATATTTTTGCAGGTAAAGATCCAAAACCTGATGAAAAAAATATAAATACTAAGCGAGGACCAGCATTTAGAAATGTTAACCTTAATTTTAATAAATATATATCCATAATGGACCATAGAATTAGTGTTGGCCTTAGTGTATATAATGTTCTTGATATTAGAAATGAAGTAGATGTTTGGCCATTGACTGGTAAAGCAGGTAATCCTGGAGCGTACTACACAGATAGAGTAGGGTTACCAGATTCTGAACATTATCTATCTAGTGCATATTATGATCGTCCCTGGAGATTTTCACAACCTAGAGAAATAAATTTTAATGTGAGGTTCGACTTTGATTAAGAACAAAAATTTATTTGCAATTATTGCAATTATATCTTTTGCCATAACAAATGTTACAGCAAATCCAAATAAATATGATCGTGATAAAATAATAGATCCCTTCCGCAAAACATCCTCAGCTAGAATTGGAGATTATCCTTTTCCAACTAACCCGATGAACGATAGAGCTATCGGATATTTACTGCAAGGAAAAATAAATAATGGTATCTCTAATTATGGTAATATCATAAATTGGGATGAGCAGCCATCAGGTCTCTGGGGTGACTATTCTTATCTTCCATCAGTTGCTTTTTTAGCTGGTTTGCCAGGCCACAAACGGACTTCAGAATTTGAATGGGAACAGTTAGAGTCTGTTGTAGACTCTGAGGGTAATGTTCAGTACAGTATATGGGAGTCGCAGAGTGCATACGAAGCCTGGTATGATAATGGTGACACTAATTTTGTTGGTATTCTTTTTAATGCGGAAGAGGATTTTGGTAAATGGGATCCGGACAGCATTTCAAAAAAATTATCAGTTGATGATCTAACCGATGCCTATCAGTGGGTTGAGGATGCTGATAATTCTAGTATAATTATTAGCACCCTTGGTGAGAATGATCCTAACCGTTCTTCAGCTAGGATTGGTTTTATTCACCCTTGGGCGTTAAGGCCTAAACTTAAAAGTCGTGAAGATCAATTTGATCTATACGATTACGGTAAGGATCAGGAAGAGTGGACAGCGGATGATAATTTATTTTATTATGGAGCTACTGCATCTGAATCTTGGTTTACAAGGAGTGATCCTTCGTTCAATACTGATTGGCATGCTAGCACAATGTCTAGAACAAACACCCATAACACTGAAGTTACAGCGGGTGATTTGTTTGGAGATACTTATGTGACCGATGCTGGAGATACTTATCCTTTGCTAGCCCATAGTGATTATTCCTCTACTTGGCCTACAAGGTTTAACTCTGATCTTGCTGAAAATGAGGCATATTGGCCTGGCAGGTGGAGTCAGGATTATAATACATTTCTACCGGGTTGTGATAACTCTAGAAAAGATCCGGATTGTTGGGAGGAAGTACCTGGCCGGTTTGTATCGGATATGGATGTTTATATGGAATTTGACGATAGGTGGGCTCATCGCGGTAATGTAGTTAATACAAATAATGAGTATGAAACCACCGGATACCCAACGGGGTTAAGGGTGATGGCAACTGCCCATTCATATGGGGTTTCATATGCTGAAGATATAATGTTTGTAACAGTAAATGTTCGTAATGAAAGTGGCGACTGGTGTGCAGAAGACGAATATGGAGTTCCTGTTTTAGATGACGATGGTAACCAAATTTGCGGAGAAGGTATGATCATGCCTGATGGGACAAAATTAAACCGCGG
>JAYPIC010000040.1:13675-15179 GCA_038127595.1 bacterium
GTAGATTTAGACCAAGATGGCACAACAGATATTTTTCCTGGTGAGCCTTTAAAAATGACTGACTGGCACTGGTTTGACTGGTATAGTAGGCCAGGAGTTACGCAAGCAGAGGGTAACTCTAGTGGTTGTTTAGCCGGTTCTCCAGGATGTCCGCAAGCAAGGAATAAAGAAGAGATCCTGTACAAGATTATGACAGGTGATACTACCAATTTAATGGCCGATGAGCATGAGTGGTATTTTCATACTCCAAACCCTGGAACTGATTTAGGTACCGAGTTAAACCCGCACTTTGATTCATTAGAGGGCTTGAAAGAAGAACCTGCATTCTTAAGAGAACCTGATGGATTAGATTGCGTTTTGATTCTGAGTTGTGGTCCTTTTGACCTTCCTGTTGGTAGGGAGGTTCCATTCTCCTTTTGTATCATATTCGGACAGAATGAGGAAGATCTTATTAATAATGCCAAATTTGCTCAGGTAATGTATAATTCTCGATATCAGGGCTTTACCCCGCCAACTAGACCAACAGCTCATGCTGTTACAGAACAAGGTAAAGTAAAATTATATTGGGATAACCGTGCAGAGTCTTCGAAAGACGTTGTTACCGGTTATGCTGATTTTGAGGGGTATAAGGTTTATAAAAGTGAAGACGGTGGTGAAACTTGGGGGATGCCTAGCGATATGGTCTATGATACGGATGGAATATTTGTCGGTTGGCAACCTCATGCACAATTTGATCTTTCTGCTGAAGAGGATTCTCTTCATTGCACGTATTCGAATGATTATGATTGTGCTGAAACTGAATCTAGAGGTCACTCAATCAAAGGTCAAGACCCATATTCTCCTTGGTTTAATTTGGGGTCAGATACTGGGTTTGAGGCGATTAGGCTCGATGAACCCTATGTGTTAAATGGAGATAGTTTTCATTATGTTTTTGAAGATACTGATGTTATTGATGGACTTGAGTATACATACTCAATCGTAGCGTATGATATGGGTGTTGAACCTCCATTTAAAACTGTTTATGAACCCCTTGGTAATGGGCAGTTCAATGCGGTGATAGATACAAACTACTCAAATCCTGATCAGTGGGCTAGCCCTGATGGGT
Source organism: bacterium (assembly GCA_038127595.1). GTDB lineage: Bacteria > Fidelibacterota > Marinisomatia > Marinisomatales > UBA1611 > TMED80. Next base: position 14,781 of record JAYPIC010000040.1, read on the forward strand.
ATGCTTATATCGAAAATTCTAAAGGCACTACAGTTTTAGATAGGAATTTTGTTCAAGTTTATCCTGGCGTACAGCCGCAAACGAGTTTAGATAATGTTGGAGTGGTTCCGAACCCATACATAGTTAGATCGGGCTATAAAGAAAGTGAGTATCTGAGGAAAATTAGATTTACAAATCTACCTAATGAGTGTACAATTAGTATTTATACTGTTACAGGAGAATTTGTGTTTGAGTTTGAACACGTAAGTTCAACTTCTGGAAATGCATGGTGGGATATGCGTACAGTAAACAATCAAGAGGTCGCTCCTGGCTTATATGTTTTTCATGTTAAAGGTGCTGGTGAGGAAAAGATTGGAAAGTTTGCGGTGATACGATGAATAAATTTTTAGCATTATTACT
>JAYPIC010000041.1:0-14975 GCA_038127595.1 bacterium
ATCTTCATCATTTAAATTTCTAGCCACAGCTCCAGGAATGTCAAATGCACCAGGTACATCGATAAGCTTCAAATCTTCTTTTATTTTTGTCCCCTCAAGTGATTTAATAAATCCATTGTAAAGACCATCTGTTATATCAGAATTAAATAAACTTTTTACTACATATATCATCAGTCAAATATGTGCCCTAATTTTTTTTCTTTCGTTGATAAATATCTTTCATTTTCAGGTTCTGTTGGCATTTTGATCTTAATTCTTTCACATATCTCTAAACCGTGACCTTCTAAACCAACTAATTTTTTAGGATTATTTGTCATCACATTGAGTTTAGTAACTCCAAGGTCTTTTAGAATTTGCGCTCCTGTTCCATAATCTCTCATATCAGGAGGAAACCCAAGCTTCTCATTTGCCTCAACAGTATCTAAGCCCTCATCTTGAAGCTTGTATGCCTGAATTTTGTGTTTAAGACCTATTCCTCTACCTTCTTGCTTTAAATAAATAATTATACCTGAGCCAGCCTCAACAATTTTCTTCATGGCATGATCTAGCTGAGCTCCACAATCACATCTTTTTGATGAAAAAATATCACCAGTAACGCATTCTGAATGAACTCTTATAAGAGTTGGTTTTTTCTTATCTATCTTCCCATGGGTAAGTGCAATATGTTGTTTACTTTCAAATTTATCTTGGTATAGATGTAAGGTAAAATCTCCATAATCAGTAGGCAGTTTAGTTGTCTCTATCTTCTCAATTAAGGATTTTTTTATTCTTACATATGAAATGAGTTCTGCGATTGATATTAACTTAAGATCATGTTCGTCAGCAAAATTTTGCAATTCTTTTCCCCTGAGCATCGTTCCATCTTCAGCCATTATTTCACACAGCACGCCACTAGATTTAAACCCAGCTAATTCAGCTAACTCTAAACTAGCTTCAGTATGACCTGACCTTCTTAATATACCTCCGTCTTTTGCAAGGATAGGAAATATGTGCCCGGGCCTTGCAAAATCTTCAGGTTTAGAATTTTCATCAACCATTAATCTTATGGTCTTTGATCTATCTTGAGCTGATATTCCTGTAGTAGTATCTTTTACAGCATCTATACTTACTGTAAAGTTAGTTTCATGAAGGCTGGTATTTTTTTGTTCCATAAGATCAAGTTGCAACCTTTTTGCGTCCTCTTTATTTATAGATACACATATAAGTCCTCTAGCATATTTTGCCATAAAATTAACAGCTTCAGGAGTTATCATTTCTGAGGCCATAATCAAATCACCTTCATTCTCCCTATCAGCATCATCTGTTACAATGACAAATTTACCATTTTGAATATCTTCAATAGCTGCTTGTATTTTTTCTCTAAACATTTTTCGTATGAGGCTTTGAAAAGTTTTCTACATATTTTGCTACAATATCAATTTCAAGATTAAGAGAATCTGAAATATTTTTAGTACCAAAATTAGTGATTTTTAGTGTATGAGGTATGAGAGCAATATCGAAATCGTTATTGTTTATTTTCGCAACAGTTAAACTTAACCCATCCAGTCCGACATAACCTTTTTCAACTATGTATTTCATCATACCTTGATCAACTGAAATATTAAAAATTGCGGAATTTTCAAAATGTTGTATGTCCTTGATTTGAACTACAGTATCTACATGCCCCTGCAGATAATGACCTCCCATCCTTGTTGTAGGAAGCATAGCTCTTTCGAGATTAATTATTGTGCCTTCATTCCAATATTTTGCAGTAGATCTTTCAATGGTTTCAGGAACCATTTCAACCTGAAATGAGCTCTTATTTTGCTTAACAACAGTTAAGCAAATACCGGAGCAACAGATGCTGTCATTGATACTAATATCATTATTGTCCAGACTATGATTGACAGTAATGCGCACAATGTCGTCATCTCGCTCAAGAGATGCAATTATACCTTTTCCCTCTGCTATTCCAGTAAACATCTCTTAATTAGCATTCCTTGTGTATATAATTTTTACATCATCGCCAATCATTTTAGCATCAACAATTTTAAGACCATAATTTTTCTTTATACTACTTTTCCCTTGAAAAATATTAAGCCCCTCACCTAAAAATTTTGGAGCAATATAACAATGTAATTCATCAAATACCCCAGAGTTTATAAAACCTGAAATTGTTTTAGCTCCACCCTCAACAAGAAGTGACTGAACATTCTTTTTGTACAGGTCATTTACGATGAAACTAATATTTTTTTCATAATTATCAGTTAATTCTTTAGAAGAATACACTATTGGTTCTTTTTTAAATAAATTTAAAGAACTTAGGTCTTCATCATTATTGATGACGACGATTTTGGGATCCTTTGCAAGTCCATGAGAGCCTAAATTGGGATTATCTAGCCTTGCAGTATTCGAGCCAACAAGTATTGCATCACACATGGATCTTGTATAATGATTTTCCTTTCTAGACTTTTCATTTGTTATCCATTTTGAATAACCATCATTCTCAGCAACGAATCCATCAAGGGTAGATGCATATTTTAAAATAACGTACGGTCTTTTTTGTTCATGGAATACGTAGAACCTTTTGTTTAAGGCTCTAGCTTCTTCTTTCAATAACCCCACCTCGACATCAATCCCACTACGCTTTATTTTTTCAATACTGCCAGACGCCTTCTTGTTTGGATCTTTTTCTGCAATAACAATTCTTTTAAAAATTTCGGGATCAATTAAATCCGAGCATGCTCCAGTCTTACCAACATGAGCGCAAGGCTCCAAACTAACATACATTGTAAGACCCCTCGCAGATTTATCTAATTTTTGCAAGGCATCATGCTCAGCATGATCACCACCAAACATTTTATGATAACCTGTACTCAAAATTTTACCACCATCATGAATCACACAACCTACTGCAGGATTCGGGTAAACATGAGGAATACCACGTTTTGCTTCTTCAATAGCTTTAAACATCAGTTCTTTATCTAATGCCAGATTGTTCATATGTTAATTTGGCTTCTTAAAGGAAAAAAAATAAAGTCCCAAAGCAATAATATTTAAAAGTATTTCAAAAATGGAAAGTAGCTTATTTTCAAAATAAAAAGTTAAATACGGGGGTATAAGCATTTGCCATATAGGAATATTGCCATTTTCTGGTATGATTGGATATAAAAAGTAATCTACATCATTAAAAGGATATAGCCATTTAATACCAACAGTCCTGGCTGTTATATAATCAGTAAGAAGATGAACAAAAGTACCTATGAAAAGTATAATGAAAAATGTTTTTACATTAGTGCTTTTTTTATAATACCCTACTAGCCAACCAAAGGCACAGATAACAATCCAAAAGAATTGAGTATGTAAAATGCTGTGATGCTCTACAACCGATGCAGACCAAAACCCATCTATATCTGGGATCCAAGCAGATAAAACCCATATGGGAAGCCATTTTTTTTCAAAAAGATTCGATCTATGTAGTATGTAACCTGTTGCAAGATGAGAATTAATAAACATATAATTGGTTAAAACATCTGATTAATAGCTTAAAAAATTCAATTCTTCTTTTTTCGATATTTCCTCTTGGCAAACGATTGCCTCAATCTATTCTTTGGCCTACTACTTGATCTAGCTTTATAATTTTCTTTTTTAGACCTATCCTTTTTATGCCTAGGAGCTGGTTTAGACTTTTCGACTTTAATTACAAAATCTTCAAACTTTTTTTTATTTAATGATTTGATCAAAATCTCAGAGAAATCTGAATCAATCTCAAAAAAAGAAAAACTTTTCATGATTTCGATTTTTCCTATTTCTATGTTTTTTGATTTTAGGTTGTCATTAATTAAACCAATTAGCTTAACAGGATTTAATTTATTTTTTGATCCAATGTTTATATGAAATCTGGAAAAGTTTCCCCCTCTGCCTTTTTTCTGATTTCTTCGATTTCTTTTGGATTCCTTTCCTTTAAAATCCTTAGAACCAATATTAATATCTCTTGCGTTTTTATAATATGAAACAAATCGATTAAATTCTTCTGAAACGAATCTTTTTATCAGCTCATCTCTAGAAAGACCCTCAAGCTTCGCATTAATTTTTTCTAGAAAAGGTTCGATGATTTCATTATTTACTTCAACCGTTTTTACTTTATCAATTAATGAGAATAGTTGTTTTTTGCATATATCTTCTCCTGTAGGGACTGGTTGTTTCTCAAAAGTTATTTTTGAGACCCGTTCAATTTCTTTTAACCTGCGTGTTTCTCTAGAATGAATGATTGCTATTGATATGCCCTTTCTCCCTGCTCTTCCTGTACGTCCACTCCTGTGCGTGTATACCTCTGGATCATCAGGTAGATTGAAATTAATAATGTGAGAAAGGTCATTTACGTCTAACCCCCTAGATGCAACATCAGTAGCTACAAGGATCTGCAATTGTCTTCTTCTAAATTTTCTCATCACATCATCACGCTGAGATTGTGAAAGATCCCCGTGTAGCGCGTCAGCATTATAACCATCAAACATTAATTTGCTGGCAACATCCTTCGTTTCCCTCCTAGTCCTGCAAAAAACAATGCCATATATATTTGGATTAATATCTGCAATCCTTTTAACCACTTCATAGCGGTCTCTTGCCTGAACCATATGAAAAACATGTTTTACATTTACCGAAGCAGTATTTACTCTATCAACAGCAATAGTTACAGGATCATTCATATATTGTTTTACAATTGATTCAACTTTCTTGGGCATTGTAGCAGAGAAAAGTAACTTCTGACTTTCTCCAGTTATTTTAGATAAAATAAAATCAAGGTCATCCTTAAATCCCATCGATAGCATCTCATCTGCCTCATCTAGAACAATTCTTTGCACTTTATCAATGAACAACTTCTTCCTTGTTAGAAGATCTTTTGTTCTTCCAGGCGTTCCAACAACAATGTGAGAACGTTTTTTTATTGATTTGATTTGTTTTTCAATACTCGCACCACCATAAATAGAAACTATACCAAGCTTATCAATGTATTTAGAATATGCCCTAAGGTCATTAGCAACCTGCATACATAATTCTCTCGTCGGACATAATATCAAAGTCTGAGTTCCCGGTTCATCCAAATTAGTTAGGTGGATAGATGGCAAACCAAAAGCTGCTGTTTTCCCAGTTCCTGTTTGAGCAGAGCCGATCATATCTTGATCAGAGTCCATTAAAATAGGAATAGTTTTAGCCTGAATTGGGGTTGGCTTAATAAAGCCAAGCTCTGCTAAGGCTTTATTCAAATCCTTATTCAAATTTATTTCATTGAAAGTTTGCATTTTATATTTCTTCCGACTGTTTTATCATTCACTAATCAGTCTAGAAAGCATCACAAATAAATACAACTAGATGTGAGTTTATAAGGCTGTGTTAGGGCGAGAATATAAGCGTTTAATTAATAGGTCACTATGGAATTGGCCCAATTATAAAATCCATTCGAATCTCCTGACCAAAATCAGGAGAGAATTTTATTAGTTCAGTATAATTTACATCATAGAAACCAAGTTCTCCAGCGATGCCAATTGAATCTTTTTGCTTCCACCATAATCGATCAATTCCATCCTCATTTTTATCATTAAAGTGAAATTGATAAAAACCTTCATTTAGGTTAATTGCTACATTGTATTCAGAACTGTCAAGAAACGTGTTTCCAGAATAATAAATATTCCCATCATAATCGCTAATTTTAAAAGAATTTTGTTTAGCTCTTCCATGGTTATTGGTTTTTAGCCTCATTATAAAATTTTCTGGAAATACGGATGGTATATTTACTTTGGACATAAGTTTATTATCAATATCGTTCTCATCTTTACGACCATTTATTGTGACTGCATCAACATAAAAATATTGTTCATCCCTTAATCCTTGCCAATCATTCATTGGTAACGTAATAATTACATCATCTAGGAATTGCAAATTACCCCTCCAATGATAAATAGATTTATGCCCCCCTTTCAACCCATAAAAAAACTTTACTCTTCTTATTTCTTGAGTTCCAATATTTTTTATTCTAACTCTTGGCTTATCAAGAGTAGGGTTAAATCTTGAATGTCTATCTTCAGAGCTCGGATTGATAATATCTACCAACTCTAAATTTCTGTTAAAATTTGGCGGCCCAAATGAAAATAACTGATGACTCATTCTGTAAATACCTTTACGCTCACTTGTATCTCTCATTGCCTCTATCTCGTAATCAAATGCAATAGTTTGACCTGGATTGACTAAATATGTAATGTCAAAAACCATTTCATCTACTTTTGTTCCGGGGCACCATCCTGCCCTATCGTAAGGCCATGTTCCACCTTGGGGATATATTGGGTTATTACCACAATCTTTCCAAACTTTCCATGAATGCTCTTTTAACTCATTTATAAAAAAATAATGAGATTTTTCAACCCATTCGCAGCAATAATTTGGCCCCTCATGACCATGTCCACTAATTATTGATTTAATACTAAAGTGAGATGCGGCAGGACTTAAATCAATTTTTCTAGGCTTAAGTACTTTGTTCTCCACTATATCACCATATTCATAGGTATATCCATAATGTCCATCATACTCGCCTAGTGGATATATGTTTTGAATTGATATAGGATTGCGAGGCGGTACGCCTTCAATAAATTCAAATTTTAAATCTAATAATTCTTGATTATTTCCGATGCGCAGTCTTTTTTTACCTCGTAAAAGTGGCGCATAATCTGTCAAGTCGTATACCCATTCCCAGCCTTTTTCTCCTCCCATTTCAAGCCTTTTCCCATATGGCGTAACAAAACTACCAAGTTTATATGCCTCTACTGTATCATTAACAGGAATGAATATTAAAGCATCCCAAATGTAATCCCATTCCCCGCAATCATATTTGTCAGCGCTAGTTCTAGGATCACACTTAAGGGTTTGTTTCATTAAAATCTTTCTCCAGGTTTTGTCCACTTGAGGAAATTCTACCTTAACATCATATTGAGCAACCCAACCGATAGGGCTCGGGGTATCAAAACTTATGGGATGGACGATTAAGGTATCTTGAGGATATAACTGATTTGAAACAAAAACAGATATAAATAAAGTAAAAAATATGTATCTATCTAGTAATTTAGAATCTTTAATAATAAAAATTTGATTTAACTCTGGGAGCGAGTAAAAACAGGCTTTATATCCGTTGATAAGGATGCATCATAAGAATACCCGTCTGAATTGAAATATAGAAGGTCTTTTGGATCATTAATTCTATTTTCTATGATGTGACGAGCCATCATTCCTCGAGCTTTTTTTGCATAAAAAGAAATCATTTTCAGACTACCATTTTTGATTTCTTTAAACTCTGGAGTTATCACCATGGCTTCCAAAGATCCATTACTGATCGATTTAAAGTATTCATTGGACGCGCAGTTTACAATTATTTTATGGTTATGATTCTTAAGCTCTGTCGATATGTTGGCAGCAATACTATCGCCCCAAAACTCATACAAATTCTTTCCTTTATTGTTATTTAATCTTGTTCCCATTTCTAACCTATATGGGAGCATTAGGTCTAGGGGTTTCAATAAACCATAAAGGCCTGACAGTATACGAATGTTATCCTGAGCAAATAGAACATCTTTTTCTGATAAAGTATCTGCATCTAAACCATTGTACGTGTCTCCCTTAAATGTAAAGAAAGCTTCCCTAGATACATTTGGAGAATAATCTGATGTCCAGGACTGAAATCTTTCCCAATTAAGTTCAGAAAGGTTTTGACTGATTCCCATCAAGTTTTGAAGCTGGTCAGGCTTCATTTTTTTTAAAATTCCTACTAAACTATCAGATTGATCAAGAAATACAGGCTTCGTATGCGCATTGCCCTTTGATGAGCACTCACTTGAAAGTTTTTTTGCTGGAGATAAAACTGTAATCATATTTTAATTTATAAAATTATCATAATAAACGTAAAACAATGTTTGAAACATTTTTAAAAATAATAAATTATTTATTAGAAAAAACTAACCCTTGAAAACACCCAAATAAATCGCACCCTTTCTTTTATCCATTCAAAATTATTTGGTATCTTATTTTTTTCTTCCCAGTTTTGATACAATGGTATGATTAATGGACCCAGTTTTATACCACCTGAAATATAATTTTCTTTGGGCAAGCTCGAACCAGTTGCATAATCAAAAAATATTTTACCAGGTATTTTAGGAACTTTTTGATCTATCCTTAATGAGAAGATGTTATCAGTAGAGGCTATATAAGGGTTTTCAACATTAACTCCTCTAATTCCGCCATTATGATAGAATCCATTTAGAATGCTGAATTGATTATCACCACTCCTGTCCCATACGTAATTATCAAAATCTGGTACAATTGACCCACTTAGATAATATCGGTATTGTTTGGGTATCTTGTCTGAAAATAAAAATGTTCCAAAATTGATTTTGATTAAAGTCTCAACTTTTTTTGAGAATTTTTTATAATATCCTGTTCTAAAATTCAACTTCGCAAAACTTGAACTGAAATGGAGTTGCGAGCCAATACTGAATTCATTAAACATATCGCGCTCCCAAAAATTTTTCATTGATATTTTAGCAATTCCAAACTCTCCCAGATCGTATAGTTCAGGGCTTAATGCTAAGTTTGATTTAATATTATGGTAGTATAAATCAATTTCTATTTTTTTATTCTCGTAGCTGTAGAGGTCTCTTTTTTGATTATTGCCAACAAACTTAAAACTAGCACCTTCATGCCCATTGCGAGATTCAATCATAGATTCAAATATTCCAGAACTGAATGACCACAAATTATCAATTTCTTTTTTTGTCCATACAATCCCATTTAACATTTTGGTTCTATCACCATATAAAAGCCAAGCATCAATACTTTGCCCACCAAATCCAGCTGACCCACCATATTTGATATAGACTCCGTTCGATAAACCGTCATAAGAATTATACATTGGAAACCATGGACTAACATTTAGATCAATATCATAAAATGTAGGCTTATCAAAAACGAAATTCATTTTTAACTTTTTATTTGTTGAATTATTTGTTCTGTTTACATCTGGCATATATTGATCTGGGTCAATGATAATTTTGCTACAGTTAGATGGGACATCTAGAGCGGTTTGTTTTTGTTTTGATCTAACCCAAATTCTATTTATTTCCTGATTGTCGTCATCATAATATGCAACCTCAGCCATAGCATTGAATGATCCAATGTTCTCAAGAAAATATTTTCCATTTTTTTTTGAAATTTTATAATCAATATATGTGGTACTATCAATCATATTTTCAAAAAACCAGTTTATATCCTCATCTAAATGCTTATTAAAAAATGATACAAAGTCCTTAGGTCCAGGATGCTTGAATTTCCATGATTCATAATAGTCTTGCATAATTATATCAAGTTTTTCTTCTCCCAAATAGTGCTGGAGATACCTCATCATGACAGAAACTTTACTATAATTTTTTCCATAATTTCTGTAAAAATAATTCTCATTAGATGAGATATTAAGTGGTTGAGCATCCTGGCTAGTAGCTCCTGAACAATAACCACTATACTGGTAGTAAGACATATCAACATTTTTGCCAATGCCTATTTTATCTTGTAATAGCTCGCTAAAGATAAACCTTCCATTCCTTTTATCGTATTTTTCTTCCCAATATCGTATACCTGAAAATTCAGTCAAACCCTCATCCATCCAAGCATGGTCTCTCTCATTTGTACCAAGAATTCCATAAAACCAATTGTGACCTACTTCATGCATGATTACATACTCTAGTAAATCTTCGGTATCGGATCGAGATATAACTGTAATATTAGGGTACTCCATGCCACCTCCGGCGGACATATTACCATCAACTGCAGTTATGTGATTGTATGGATACTCCCCATAAGATTTACTAAACCATTGACCCGAGTCATGTAAATACTCTAGAGATTTTCTCCAGGTCCATGCATTTTCAGGTAGATACATGCTCCAAAGGGTTACTTTGCGATTAGAGCTTGGTAGGCTTAACTCTCCTTTTTGTACTATCCAGTTAGGGTCTGCAAACCAAGCAAAATCATGAACATCCTTTTGTCTAAAATGAATGGTTTTATTTTTATAAACTTTTAATGAATCTTTCTCGGTCGCTTTTTTGAGTTTTTCTTTTTTACCATCAATCTTTTTAAAATGCTCCTCTAGTTCCTTCTTAGATAGATTTTTTAAGGAATCTCCGACAATGGCCAATGAATCTAACCAAGATAATTCTTTTTGCCCGTTTACCATATCACCAGTAGCCATTAATCGATAATTTTCAGGAAGTGTAATCTTTACATCAAAGGTTCCATACTCACTGTAAAATTCTCCCATATTTAAATATGGCATAGCGTGCCATCCATTTTTGTCATACACTGCTGGCTTAGGGTACCATTGGGTTATTTCAAAATGTTTACCCATATGCCCTAGCCGTGATATAACTCTAGGTAATTTTACAAAAAAAGGTGTTTCAATTTTTATTTGAGCTCCAGGGAAAAGTGGTTCTGGCAAGAAAATTTTTGCTACATCAATATATTCACTATGAAATTGCCATTCTGCTTTAACACCATCCACAGAAAAATCCAGACTATCAATGTAACCCCTATTTGTTTCTTTTGTATTTAAAAATCTAGTGCTCCCTAATCGAAAAAATTGTTTGGCAAGTGCACTGGAATCATTTTTATATGCATTTGGCCATAAATGAAACCAAATAAATTCTAAAGTGTCAGGACTATTATTCTTATAGTTAATTATTTCATATGCTGTTAAGGTTTTATCTGTGTCGTTAAGCGTGACCTCAATGTCATAATCAACATCTTGTTGAAAATATATTTCAGCCCTTATAAATGTAATAGAAAAAATAAAAAATGCTGCAAGGACCCTCATTTATTTAAATATTTCATTAAATAAATTTGCAAGTCTTACACCAGCTTGCATAAGCCTCATATCAAGGATTGGTTTAACATTAAATAAATAACCATAACTTAAATTGTCATTAGAGTAGTCATAGCAAGATTTTCTATAGATACTAGACTCTTCAGCATATGATTCTATATCGCCGCTAGACCATTTTAAGCACATACTTTCATCAAATTCTAAATTTAAAAAATGAGCATATTCAGTATAACTTAAATTTTGCAAATCAAATAATTTTTCATCCCATACCTCATGTAAATTGGTTTCGTCACCAAACCATTTTACTTTTACATCGTTCCCGCCTCTATCCTTACCATTGCCAACATGTAAAGGCTGATGTAAATCACCAACAAGATGAACTAGCCACTTAATAGCCTGTTTTTTTTCTTCCGAATTTAAGTCTGCAGAGTTAGCATTTTTAGAGAACTCATTTATTTTATCTACTAATTTCCCAGAATACTTTCCAACTTCATAAACTTCTCCATCAGGAATAGTGGCCCAATGCCAATCATTAGCATGATTCCAACTAGGATCTGATTTTATTCGATCTGCCCAAAAGCTTATATAAGCTAGATCATGATGACCTATGATATTTTTAATTTGTCTTTTAGCCTTATTTGAAAGCCTTTCCTCAGCTATTTTTCCTACTACACGATGCCCAGTATTGCCCCAGGCAAAAAGATAACCGATCGAACAAATTATATATAAAAATACCTTCATTGGATATACTCAGAAAGTAAGGATTTTAATATTTTAAATTCAGAATTATTATATAAAGCTATTTAACAAATAATAAAATTGCTTAGGAGAAATTCGTTTGCTTCTTTATTTCATTGTAGGCATCACTTACAGCTTTAAATTTTTCTTCGGCTGTTTTTTGTATTTCCTTTCCTAAGTGTGCGACTTTATCTGGATGATACTTTACTGCCATTTTTCTATATGCTTTTTTTACCTCTGAATCTGAAGCAGATGAACTGATTTCAAGAATTTTATATGCGCTATCAATATCTTTGATAAAAATGGCTTTTATTGATTCATAATCTTTTTTACTTATGTTCAAATAATTTGCTATAGTATGTATAACTTTAATTTCCTCTGGATGTATTTCCCCATCAGATGCAGATAGGCCAAACAGGACATGCATTAACTCTAGCCTGCTAGGGTGATCCATTGATTGTTGAATCTGTTTACATACATCTGCAGTGCTGTAATCCTGTTTCAATATCTCTTGAAACATCTTAATAAATACTTGAGCCTGTTTTTGGTTCAAGTTCCGCTTTAAAAAATTTTTAATGTAATCCAGCTCTGATTTAAGAAGTTTTCCATCGGCTTTCATGATTTTTGCAAAAAGAACAAGGAGTGAGACCATAAAATCTCCTGCCTGAGACTGTTTTACTGTTTTATATGAACTATTGCTTGTACCTGCGAAAATAACACCTAAAATTCCTCCTATTGGACCGCCAAACGCCCAACCTAAGGTTCCCCACAATATCTGCTTGCCTGAAATCATATTTATCCCGCGTATTTCTCTTTTTTTCTTGCTGCTAAACGCTTGTTTTGATCTAATTCCATTTTCCTAAGCCTGATTGATTCTGGTGTTATCTCAACGAGTTCATCTTCAGCGATAAACTCTATTGACTGATCCAGAGAAAGTTTTTTTGGAGGTCTTAAGTTTACAGTATTATCTGATCCAGAAGCCCTCATGTTGGTCAATTTTTTTTCTTTTGTAATATTTACATTCAGATCTTCAGGTCTGTTTCTTTCACCCAAAATCATGCCGGTATATACCTCATTTCCGACATCTAAAAACAGCTCTCCTCTATCAACCATGCCAAGGCAAGCATACGTGGTAACTTTACCTGGTCTATCAGCCACAATTGCACCACTATTTCTTTGTGGAATCATCCCAAACCAAGGCTGATAACCATCAAATAATTTATTCATGATTCCTGCACCCTGAGTGTCAGTTAAAAATTGAGATCTAAATCCTATTAATCCTCTTGATGGTATAGAGAACTCCATATTTACTCTACCACTTCCATGATTTTGAAGATTAGTCATTCTTCCTTTTCTTGTAGATAATTTTTCAGTGACCGTTCCCACTTTATCTTCTGGAATATCTAGAAACACCTTTTCCATTGGCTCGAGAATTTTCCCACCCTCTTCTTTTGTTATTACTCGTGGTTTAGAGACCATCAACTCATACCCTTCTCTACGCATTGTCTCAATAAGAACGGCCATTTGCAGTTCCCCTCTACCTCTAACCTCAAATACATCTGTTCTTTCGGTCTCTATTACTTGAATGGATACATTCGATAATATCTCTTTTTCTAACCTTTCCTTCAAATGTCTGGTTGTAAGATATTTACCCTCTTTGCCAGCAAATGGACTATCGTTGACATAAAAAAGCATTGATACTGTTGGCTCATCCACCTCAATCCTTGGCAACGGTTCAGGTTTATCATTATTTGCTATTGTATCGCCTATTGTAATATTGTCTATACCGGCTACAGCAATGATATCTCCTGCTTCAAGTTCATCAACTTGTATTCTATTTAAACCCTCAAATGTGTATAATGCCGAAAATTTTTGTTGAGCCTTCACCTCGTTTTCGCTGCAAAGTGCATAAAACTCGCTCATTTTTAATTTACCATTATTCAGCCTTCCAATAGCAATTTGTCCAACATATGAATCATAGTCCAAGCTTGTTATCAAAAACTGAGCTCCCTTGTTATCATCAGCTACTGGGCCTTTGAATTCTTTTAAAATCGTATCAAATAATGGTTCCAAATTTGGAGAGGGTTTATTTAATGCATACTGAGCAAACCCCTCTTTTGCATTTGTGTATATGATAGGAAATTCAATTTGCTCTTCGTTTGCCCCCAAATCAATAAATAGATCATATACCTCATTTGTCACATCTTCAACCCGAGCATCTGCTCTGTCAATTTTATTGATAACAAGAATGATAGGAAGGTCTTTATCTAAAGCTTTTTTAAGTACGAACCTAGTTTGAGGAAGCGGACCTTCACTAGAATCCACTAATAGTAAGGCGCCATCAACAAGATTCAAGCTTCTTTCAACCTCTCCGCCAAAATCAGCATGGCCAGGAGTGTCCATTATATTTATTTTTACTCCATTATAAGTCACAGCGGTATTCTTTGCTGTTATAGTAATACCTCTTTCTTTTTCTAAATCCATTGAGTCCATCACGCGGTCTTCAACTTCTTGATGCTCCTGAAAGGTTCCACTTTGCTTCAATAAACCATCAACTAAAGTAGTTTTACCATGATCAACGTGAGCAATAATTGCTATATTTCTAAAATTATCTTTTCTCAACTTATTCTCCGTGAATGCTAAATAAAGTTTAAACCATACAAAAAAACCCTCATTGAAGAGGGTTTTTGTAGTAGCGGGGGAAGGATTCGAACCTCCGACCTTTGGGTTATGAGCCCAACGAGCTACCAGACTGCTCCACCCCGCGATCTTTAATTTTTTTATCTATATTAAAATAGGGGTCGAAAGATAACTTAGGTTTAAAATATTTCCAATAGTTTCATAAAAATTTTGCAAAATTGTGTATTTTTGATTACTCATAAAATTTTAGGATAAATGGACTTACATTCATAAAATTCTGCCCGAGGATTTGGAGTTAAAATATGGCAAATAATAAAGAGCTTGATGCTCTATTACAGATTTTATCTGGTGAACAAACAATAATCCAAAGAACAGATCAAAAGGCATTTACCCTCTTATCTATTCTTGGAGCATTTATGGTGTTCTTTATTGTGCACTTCACAAAAATGCAACTAGATATGGTCATTTTTTCTTTAATTATGATCTATTTTCCTGCTGCAATGGGAACAATTTATTTTTTAGTTCGCGTACTCATTCCAAGGGTTCGCGGTGCTAAAGAGTTAAATGATAATCCTGATGAAGAGCAAACTGAAGATATAAACCCAACATTTTTTGCAGGAATAAGTCAGTTCAATACTCCGAACGAGTATGCAAAATACTTAAAATCCATAGCTAATGATGAAAAAAAGCTTTATAAAATGTT
>JAYPIC010000042.1:0-14273 GCA_038127595.1 bacterium
GGCAATGACCAATGCACTTGAAACAAGAATTAAAGAAAAAATTAAAGATTTATCATTAAAAATAATAAAAAAAATAAATTTTATGGAGTAAATGATGATTTATGGGGACATAAGTGGGGTTTTAAAGATTCATCTTTTATCATTAACGATGATAATACTGTAACATTTACTGGAAAAAGATACGAGGGTATTTCTGGTGAGAGATTGCCTTACCTGATACCTTTTGTAACCAAGGTTTTGAATACAGATATAAAAAAAGAGCCATATTTTAAAGAGTTAGAAAAAAAGTATGTCACTGAAAGAAAAATAAATCAAGACTTTGTAAATGATATTGAATCTTTATTCAATGAAGATCAAATTAGTTTTAGTGATGAGGAAAGAGTATTACACAGCCATGGGCAAAACTCTCCAGATGAAGTTTTTAAAGTATTGTATGATAAGCTTGAAAAATTTACAGACATTGTTGTGTACGTAGAAAATGAAGAAGATGTTATTAACTTAATTCAAAAAGCAAAAAAACATAATGTCTGTTTAGTTCCTTATGGTGGAGGAACCAATGTTACTAACGCATTACAACTCCCTGAAGGTGAAGAACGCATGATTGTCTCTGTTGACACAAGAAGATTGAATAAAATCATTTCAATCGATACCAAAAACCTTTTAATTGAAGTTGAAGCGGGTATTACTGGAAAGTACCTTGAAGAAGAGCTTCAGAAAAAAGGTTTTACAGTAGGACATCAACCAGATAGTATTGAATTATCAACATTAGGAGGATGGATTTCTACTAATGCTGCTGGCATGAAGAAGAACAAATATGGAAACATAGAAGACATCGTTCAAAATGTGGTAATGGTAACTCCTAATGGCACTATAAACCAAATTAAACCTTTGGTACGATCTTCGATTGGTATAAAAACACAAAACTTATTATTTGGTTCAGAAGGCAACATTGGCATTATTACAAAAGCGGTACTAAAAATACATAAACTACCTGAATGTAGTGATTATGAGTCTGTTGTACTTAAAGATTGGGATACTGGGCTAGATTTTATGTATGAACTTGCTCATTCAAGCTCTGTTCCAGCAAGTGCTAGAATGCTGGATAGTTTACACTATCAATTTGGTAGTGCACTAAAACCAGAAAAAAATAATATTGGCAAGCTAAAGAGCAAAATTCAAAAAATAGTTTTTAAAATGAAAGATTTTAGCACGGACGATTTTGTTGCTGCAGTATTTAAACTTGAAGGCTCATTTTCGGAGGTTGAATACCAAAGAAAAAATATAAAAAGACTAGCTAAAAAATATAATGGACTCTTGGGTGGGAGTAAAGAAGGTAAAGTAGGATATAATATCACTATGGTAATAGCATACATTCGAGAATTTTTCGTTCCTCAAGGTATACTTGGCGAGACACTTGAAACAGCTGTTCCATGGTCAAAAGTAAATCAAGTCAAAGATGAAGCAAATAAACTTCTAACTGAGCTTCATAAAAAATATGATCTTCCAGGTAAGCCATTTTTCTGTTCTAGAATTTCAAAAGTTTACCACACTGGTATTTGTATGTATAACACCATGGGTATTAATGTAAGAGGAATTAAGAACCCAGAGAAAGTATTTAGCGATATAGAACATAAAATTAGAGATTGTTTTATTAAAAATGGTGGCTCGATATCTCACCATCATGGAGTAGGAAAATTAAGGAAAGATTTTATGCCAGAAACAATTTCATCTGGAAGCATAGATGTAATACAAGGCATAAAAAAATCTCAAGATCCAGATAATATTTTTGGTATTAGTAATAATATTGTAAATAAAAAATAAGGTTTATCTTTTTGGATCTAACTGGAAAAGTATGTGTCATTACTGGAGCCTCATCAGGAATAGGCCAATCTTTAGCAATAAAGATTTCATTAAAAGGTGCTACAGTTGTGATGGCTGCGAGGAGAAACTCTAAACTAATAACCATCAAAGAGAAAATTGATACTGAAGGAGGGAAATGTATTGGTATCAAGACTGACATTACAAAAAAACTCGAATGCAAGCACCTAATTGATGAGACAATAAATTTATATGGCAAAATTGACATCCTAATCTTGGGAGCTGGCGTAAGCATGTGGTCTCCATTTGAAGAAATTACTGACATATCTTTTTTTGATGACCTTATGGCAACAAATTATTCAGGAGCAGTACATTGTATCCATGCTGCTCTGCCCCACTTAATATCATCTAAAGGCATGATTGTATCGTGTTCTACTGCTCAAGCACTGGTTGGTTTTACAAATCACTCTGGATATGCTGCTTCAAAACATGCTCTACATGGATTTTTAGATACATTAGATATGGAACTAAATGGCAAAGTACAATTTCTTGAAGCTTGCCTTGGCTGGATTAGAGGAACAAATATGCGTTCTAATGCTTTTGGCCCAAGCGGGACTAAAATGGGTGAAACAAAAAGAAAACACAGCAGTAATTCAGTAGATCTAGATGTTTGCACAGACAAAATTATTAATGCGATTTTGGAAAGAAAAAAAACTATTTATATCCCATGGAAACTTAGTCTAATACCATATTTAGACCTTTTCTTTGGAAAATTTTTAAGAAATAAGATAACAAAAGCAGTTAAATCAGAATGACTGCATTAGGTTGAGAAAATTATTTTACCATTTTTAAATATTTAGAAATAATTCTAAGCATAATCTCATCAGTTCCTCCACCAATTGAATGGAGCCTACCATCTCTATATAATTTTGCTGCTTGATTTTCCCATGTAAAACCCATCCCGCCATAATACTGAACGCAGGTATCTGCTACTTCCCTAATGAGCCTGCCACTCTTTAGCTTAGCCATAGAAGCTAAAAGCGTTACATCTTCACCTTGGATAAAATGTTCACAGGCACGATAAATTAATGATCTTAATAATTCAACCTCAGTTTTAAGCTCTGAAAGTCTAAATTGAATAACCTGGTTATCAATAATTTTCTTTCCAAAGGCTTTCCTTTCATTACAATAATCAATAGTATAATCAATACAATTATCCATGGAAACTAATATACTTGCAGCAAGAAAAAGTCTTTCTTCTTGGAATTGTTCCATCTGCATTTTAAAGCCTTCACCCTCTTTTCCAATTCTATAACGCTGTGGAACACAGACATTATCAAAGTAGACTGGAGCAGTATCAGAAGTTCTTAATCCTATTTTATCAATTTTATCTCCTATTGAAACTCCCTTTGAATCAGATGGAACTATAATAAGTGACTTATTTCGATGAGGAGCACCATCACTTGTATTTACCAATGCGCAAAAGTAATCTGCCTGGGTAGCATTTGTAATCCACATTTTTTGTCCATTTATAATATAATCATCAGCTTTCTTTATAGCATTTGTTTTCAAAGCTGAAACATCAGAACCTCCTCCCGGTTCACTTATAGCCACGGATGCTACCATTTCTCCTTTAATCGATGGAATAAGAAATTCTTGCTTTAATTTATGCGAGCCATATCGCTCTAAAGCAGGTGTAGCCATATCTGTTTGGACACCAATTGCAGTAACAGTACCACAATCATCTGCATGTCCTAGTGCCTCAGCAAAAATAATTCCGTAGCTATAATCTAGACCCATTCCTCCGTATTCTTCATTCTTCGTTATCCCAAGTAAATCAAGTTCTGCCATTTTCTTAAAAAGATCATGAGCTGGAAAAAATCCATCTCTCTCCCATTCATCAGTAAATGGTTTAATTTCATTTTTTGCAAAATCCTTTACTGTATTATATAATGCTAATTTTTCTTCGTTTAAATGCATCTAATATTCCTTCAAATAATTATGATCATTTAGAATTTATCCAAGCAGGTTTTCTTTTTTTAAAAAAAGAATCAAAACCTTCTTTGCCGTCGTCACTAATAATCGTATCAGAAAATAAATCTGCTGCTTGTTCCATATCTAGCTCAATGCTAGAGGATAAAATCTTTTTTGTTATTGCAACAGCATTCGGAGAGCATTCTAGAACCTGAGATTTAACCTCTGTGATGAGTTTTTTTAATTCATTCTGGTCTAAAGCAAGATAGTCAACTAGACCAATATCGTAGCCTTTTGATCCATCTATGACTGTTCCAAGAAGCATCAACTTTTTTGCTACCGAATGTCCCAGACGCCTTATTACATATTTAGATATTTGAGAAGGAGTTAAACCAATTTTTGTTTCAGTTAGTGCAAACTTAGTATCAGATAGCGATATTATAAGATCAGAAGCACAAGCAATTCCAAAGCCACCAGCAAAAGCATACCCTTCAGTAACAGAGACTACAACCTGCGGGGCTTCATTAATAGTTTTAAGCAAATTGCCAATGACCATGCTTAAATCAAATGCTTCCTCTTTTGCTTTAGTTCCAGAACTAGCTATTTTTTTCATTTGTTTTAAATCAGCACCAGCACAAAATATACCATTTGATCCCCTAATTAGGACTCCTCTAACGTGCTTATTGTCTCTAATCAAATCAAAAACAGTAAATAATTCTTTAATTAAATTTTGTTTTAATGCATTTCTATTTTCTACATTATTGAGGTGGATATCTAACCAACCATTTTCATAATTAAGAGTAATATCACTTGTTTTTGGAAAATTTTTTATATTCATTTTTTTTGTTTCATAAAACATTTACTATTTACATTCTAGCTATTCCAAAACTATTTGGCTTCATAGCTCTATGTTTGCTTTCCCAAAATGTTTCTAACAAAAATCCTAAAATCTTTCTTGTATCTACTGGATTAATTAGCCCATAATCAAGTCCTCTACCAGAAGTTGTGAATGCATCAGATTGAGAATTGTATTTTTCAGTAATCTCAACCAATTGGCTCTTTAACTTTTCACTATCTACAGCCTTACCTTTTCTTTCAGCAGAGGCAATCATGACCTGCTCCATAGTTTTAGCAGCTTGTTCCCCACCCATTACTCCAATTTTTGCATTAGGCCAAGAAAATATAAAATCTGGCTCATATGCTTTGCCAGACATTGCGTAATTACCCGCACCAAAACTAGCGCCCACATTCAAGGTAATCTTAGGAACTTTAACATTAGAGACAGCTTGGATTAGCTTAGAGCCATGTTTAATCATTCCCAACTGCTCTGTTTGCTTTCCAACCATAAATCCAGTTGTATTGCTTAAAAAAATTAATGGAGTATCAGATTGATCACATAACTGAATGAATTGAGCAGATTTTGTAGCACCATTAGGGTCTATAGGACCATTGTTTCCAATAATACCGCATGCAAACCCGTTAATTTTAGTATGAACACATACCGTGGAAACACCATACTGAGGCTTGAAATCCATAAAATCAGAGCTATCTACAATTCTAGCAATTAATTCGCGTACATTATAAGGAACTTTATAGTCAATTGGTACAACGCCAATGATTTCTTCACAATCATATATGGGTTCTTGAAATTTAATCGACTCACGTTTTAAAATTTTTGAATTCCAGTCAATTTTATTAATTAAATCTCTAATAATCTCAATTGCATGAGCATCATCATCAGCAAGATATTCTACTAGGCCGGTAACCCTAGAATGCATTTCACTACCTCCTAGCTCCTCATTTTTAGCAATTTCACCAGTGGCTGCTTTTAAAAGCGCAGGCCCAGCTAATGCTGCCATCCCATTTTTTTTGACTCCAATTACATAATCACTCATCCCTGGCTGATATGCACCCCCAGCTGTTGATAAACCATGTAAAACAGCAATAGTGGGTATCCCAGCTGCGCTTAATTTCGCTAAGCCATAAAACATGCCGCCAGTATTTGACCAAAACTCTACAGTATAATTCATCAAATTTATTCCTGAACTTTCAACTAGATGAATAAATGGAAGTTTTTGTTTAAGTGATATATCTAAGCATCCAAGTGCCTTATCAATTGATTTTGCTGTTAAAGCGCCAGCATTTATGCCACTATCATCAACAAATACTACACATCTTACACCACAAACAAATCCTATCCCAGCAATTATGCTACCCCCAGATACACTAGTGTCATGATTATCATCATCAACAAGAAAACTTATCATATTGAAAAGCTCTATGAAAATTTCATCTTTATCTAAAAGCTTAGATAATCTCTCTCGAGGTGTTAGCTGTCCTCTTTCAATAAATTTAGATCTTCTTCTTTCTGAAACTTTTTCAGCACGCGAATGAATATCTTCCATTTTTTTAATCAGTTTAGTGAAGTCTTCTTTATTATTATTAAAAAGATCTGATTTGCGATTTATTTTTGAAATGAAGACTGCCATTATGGTTACCTATTAAAAGTTAAACACAAATTACCTCGTTATAAACTGATTCAGGTACTGATATTTTAATGTTTAAAAAATTCTGAGCATATCCTTTACCTTGTGGATCTAGTAACAAACTAGACATTCCACCACCATCCAAACAATTTTTCAATAAAAAATTTAATCCATATATTTTTGGTAACTCCCAGCATAAAATGGATTCTTTAGATATATTTTTTAACTGTTTGGCAATAATATCCATATTCAAGGAATCTTTGATAAAAGGAAAATAATCAGATTTCCTCGATATTACTCCAATATTAACATGGTTGCCTTTGTCCCCACTTCTAGCATAGGCAAGTTTTATTAGTGGGACTTCAAAATCTAAACTCTTGTCTGGTTGTCCTAAAATTGCAAAATCAGATCTTAAAATAGGCTCATAATGCTCGATAAAATTGGATTTTATTTTTTCTCTTATTGAATCCAAATTAACCGAACAATTAATACTGTTCTTATTAATTAAAAAAGAATATAATTTTATCAAAGGTGAAATAGAAGGCCTACCACCTAAATAGTTCATAACGCCTGGTGCCATTCCTGTAGCAGCTTGTGCTATCTCCCTAGAAAAAATAATTAGTGCTTCTTTATTTTCATGAGAAACAGCTAGTCTCATGACTACTTCATTACTTCCTGATGTAACTTTTAAATCTTTGATATCATCAGAGCCTATCACTGATAAGTTTATTTTTTTAAAATTTGAAAAATTATTTTTCTTAAATAGATACTCTACTCTTTTAAGTATAGAATTCCCAATGGAATATGCTTTTTTCACCGCTTTTTGACCACCGATTACTAGAGTCGCTACTGATTTAAAACCGTTATGATATGTAGCAGATACTTTATAAAATATCGGCGCGGCATAACCTTTCGCACCGGTCACATGAACTCTATCCTTGCCTAAATCAGTAATTTTCACTTCTGTAAAATCACAAATGACATCAGGAAGGATATAAGCTTTAGGATCGCCAATTTCATAAAGGAGCTGCTCAGCTACAGTGCCAAAATTAACCATACCACCAGTACCTTTTGGTTTAGTAACAATGAAATCACCATTTTGTTCAACTTCAACTACTGGGAAACCAATATTTGCAAAATTATTTAGTGACTCCCAATCTGTAAAATTTCCTCCAGTTACTTGAGCACCACATTCAATTATATGCCCTACTAAACTGCCGCTAGCTAAATGATCCAATTCACTAGCTCCCCATTTAAATTCATGCATTAGTGGCCCCAAAGCTAGTGCACTATCAACGCATCTCCCTGTTAATACAATATCAGCGCCTAAATCAAGTGCTCTTTTTATTGGATTAGCACCAAGGTATACATTTATACTTAACAAATTTTTAGGTAATGACTTTTCACTTTCAATTTCTTTAATATTCATTTTACCTAACTTATCTTGACAATCAATTAGATCATCACCTTCGACTGTCGCAATTTTTAGATTTATATTTTTTTTCTCAGCCTCATCAATTAGCGCTTTTTTACAAGCATCAAGATTTACGCCACCCGCATTACTAATAACTTTTATTTTTTTTTGTTTAATTTTTTTTAAGAGAGGTCCAATGTGATTTATAAAATCTATGGCATACCCTTTATTACTATTTTTTAATTTTGCCCCAGCAAGAATGGACATAGTCACCTCTGATAAATAATCAAATACCAGATAGTCTACATCACCCTTTTCTACAATTTGCGGAGCTGCAATATCCGTATCACCCCAAAATCCTGAAGCACAACCTATTCTAATTTTTTTAATCAAAAATACTTCCTATAAATTTTTCAAATGCTTTAAAAGGTAATAACAAAGAATAAGATTCAAATCAAAAATATCGTTTTACCCAAAATTTTAACTTCACCAGAGAGATTAAGAACTTTTAGTTTAAGAGTTATAATTTTTTTTTGATTATTTTTTTCAATTTTTGAAACCTCGCCTTTACAGATTAATCTCTCTTCTAATTTTGTAATTGAGCAGAATTGAACACTAAAATGTTTTAAAAAAGATATAGAATTTGAATTTGCTATACTCTTCCCTAAATGAGCCATAATTAGCATACCATGAACTATAATGTTATCAAGGCCAATTGTTTTTGCAAATTCTTTATCAAAATGTATTGGATTAAAATCACCTGAAGCTCTAGCATATTCAACTAAGTCATTTTGATTGAAAGGACCAATATTGGTTTCAGGGATTTCATAACCCACTTTAATATTTCTCAAATCAAAAATAAATTAACTCCTCACAAGCAAAGTATTATTCATTACGCAAACTTCGACTTCATCTTGATTATAAAATTTTGATTCATACACAAAAAACATCAAACTGCTTTCGTTTTTTTTATAAGCATTTTTAAAAATTGTTTCCATAGAAATTTTATCTTGAACAAATACTAAATCTGAATAATTAAATTCCTGACCGGCATGTAGAATTTTCTCTAATCCTATTCCAAGATCTTCCAAACATTCATTTAGAATATTCATTTTCATTCCAATTGATATTAAATAAGTCGGAGGGCAAACTATATTTTTAAAACCTTCATTTTGAGCGACAATTTTATTGGAAAATATCTCATCCTCTTGCTTTGTAGCTTTTGAAAAAGAAACTACATCTTCCTCTTTTATTTCCATAGAGATGGTTTTATAAGACTTGCCAATTAATTTTCCAGCGTTCATAAAATCATTTAAAGCTAAGTATTAAAATATTTAAAGCTAATCATTTTGTAAAAATTGCTTAATATCACTAACATTCTTCAAAGTAGGAGGCAGGTCAAAATATTTCCCATATGAGGTAGAAAGAAATTGAGACCTTTTAACAAAATTTTTAATCCCATATTTATTTATAAATTCAAATATACCCGGCGAGGGGAAACCCCATCCATATATACTTCCAATATTTGCTTCAGAAATTGAATTTAATACACCTTCTTCATAACAATGTAAAGCCTCTATTATTTGAGAGAATAATAATCTATCAATTATCTCTCGCTCATTTAATTTAGGCTTCACAGTTTTAAAATTTTTATCAAGGCCTTCCCAGAGGTACTTTTTAGAATTTTTTGGGTAATTATAAAACCCTTTTTTATTAGGTCTGCCAAATCGCCCAAATTCATTTATCATTTTATCAAGGATATTATCCCAAGCTCCATCAATAGAATCCATCATCCGCTTGTTTAAAGATTTTTTAATTTCACTTCTAATTTTATAAGCAACCTTTAAACCTATTTCATCGAGTACTGTTAACGGTCCAACAGGAAAACCAGCTTTCTTAGCGATTGACTCAATAGGTTTTGATGGGTAGCCATCATAAAGCAAAGCCATACCCTCCATAACATACCTCATAAATACTCTAGTAGTATAAAACCCTGGACCATCGTTCACTAAAATAGGAATTTTTTTAATTTGAGTAATGAAATCAAATATTTTTGAAATAGTTCGCAAACTTGTTTCTTTTGTTTTAATTACTTCAACTAATTTCATTTTATGTACAGGAGAGAAAAAATGTATGCCAATGAAATTTTTCGGATGATTTGAATATTTGGCTAATTTAGAAATTGGAATACTTGATGTGTTAGATGATAAAATAATATCATCTTTTATCTTTTTTTTCAAATTTTTAAAGATATCAGATTTTAATTTTTCATCCTCAAATACAGCTTCAATGATTAAGTCACAATCTTTTAATAGAGAATAATCTTTTGTTACATAAATTAGCTTTAAAATTTGTTCTCTTTCGTTTGATGAGATTTCATTGCGATTTATTTTATTTTTTAAAATTTCATTTATTTTATGTAGACCTAGTGACGCTAATTCTTTTGTTTTATCTAACAAAATAACTTCTATCCCATTTAAAGATGATACTAAAGAAATACCATGTCCCATTAATCCAGCACCTATCACACCTATTTTTTTAATTTGCGTTTTAGGGTAACCCATGGGTCTAGCAAAGCCAGATTTAATTTTTTTTATTTGAGCTTGAGCAATACTAGTTAACATTGATCATTCCATAAAAAAGTAATCATCTATGACTAAGAATTACTCTACCAACTTGCAAACCATTTAATATTTTTTCTATTTCAGCAATTATTTCATCAATTGAAACTGATTTGTAAAGGTTATCAATGTCATCTATATACCATTCTGAGGCAAACTTATTCCAAATCTCTGATTTTATTGAAATAGGGGTCTCTGCGGAATCAATTCCTACTAAGTGATTTGCCCTTAATATAAATGGATATACAGTCGCATTAAAGGAAGGTCCAGCTACATTACCGCAGCAAGTTATAACACCTCCATATTTCATACTAGGTATGAGATTAGAAAGAACTTCTCCTCCAACTGTATCAATGGCAATATCCCAAATTCCTTTTCCCATTGGCTTACGGACCGAAATTATAAAATCTTTTTTGGATATAATTTCATCAGCTCCAATCATTTTTAAAAAGCCTTCCTCATTTAACTTAGTAGTTATTGCTGTAACCTTAGCACCTAATAATTTTAATAACTTAATAGCAAACGAGCCTACGCCTCCCGTAGCGCCAGTAACGACAGCATTTCTACCATAAATACCATTAAGTTTTTTTAGTTTTTTAACACAAAGTCCAGCTGTTAGGCCTGCAGTACCTATAGCCATAGATTCTTTAGCTGTTAAATTTTTTGGAAGATGACATGCCCACGAGCTTGGAACTCTTATATATTCACCGAAGCCTCCTGAAGTGTTCATCCCTAAATCATAACCAGAGACTATTACCTCCTGACCTATTTTAAAATTTTCATTTTTTGAAAATTCAATAATCCCTACTGCATCGATACCAGGTGTATGCGGATATTTTTTTGTTACCCCAAAATTACCGCTACTTGAAAGTGCATCTTTATAGTTCAGGGAACTATAACTAACCTTTATAAGTAATTCACCATCAGGTAGATCATTAATAAATTTATCTTTTACAGAGATAGAAAATATTTTATCAATGCTTTGTTCAATAGTGATTGCTTTAAATGTAGTTTTCATCTTCAGTTCATTATGTTTGTGGAATATTATTTAAATAATCGTTTAATAGAATCTTCTTTCCCTCTGATTTTTAATTTAATTGCTTTGTCACCATAATCGGTATCTAATATTTCGGCTTGATTTTGTATCTGAGATAAAATTTTACCTTGCTCATATGAAATATTTAAATCGAAAACATTAAAGTCACTTTCTATCTTCTCAATTAAGTGATTTTTCACATCATCTAACCTTAAATGATGCAATGCTGAAGTTAAAATTGCATTCCTGTAGTTAGACTTTAATTTTTTTATATCGTTTTCATTTTCAACAAGATCAATTTTATTAAATATGTAGCTTTTTGGTATCTCGTTAGCCCCAAGTTCATTAAGTACTTGAGAAATTGTTTCGAGGTGTTCGTCAATAATTTTTGAGGTTGCATCTAATACAATGAGAATGTGATTAGCTTCTAACAACTCTTTTAGAGTACTTTTAAATGATGCAACAAGATTGTGAGGTAGTTTCCTTATAAAACCAACAGTATCACTTATAAGAACCTGATGTTTTTTGTTTAATATAAGTTTTCGAACAGTAGTGTCTAGTGTCGCAAAAAGCTGATTTTTTACATAAACATTATTCCCAGTTAACGAATTAAATAATGTTGATTTACCAGCATTAGTATAACCTACTAGAGCTACTCTGAATTCATTTACTCTGTTTTGACTTTGTGTTTTTCTTTCAGATTCAATTTTAGTTAAATCTAATTTTAATTTAGAAATTTTATCCCTTATTAATCTTCTATCAACTTCAATTTGCGTTTCTCCCATCCCAGCTCGAGTACCAACACCACCCATTTGCCTTTCAAGATGAGTCCATTGTCTTGTTAATCTTGGTAATAAATACTGACATAATGCTAGTTCTACTTGTGTCTTCGCTTCTCTGGTTTTAGCATGCTTTTTAAATATATCTAAAATTAGAGAGCTTCTGTCTATGACTTTGATTTTTTTAGCAAGTTTATGATAATTTTTTACTTGAGCAGGACTTAGTTCATCATCAAATATTATAACATTCGCACCTAATAATTTTGCTTGATCAATAACTTGCTGTGCTTTTCCTTTACCAATATAAAAAGCAGGGTTTATTTTTTGAACTCTTTGTGTGATTTCACCTAAAGTTTCAACATTAGCAGTTTGCGCTAACATTTTTAATTCATCTAAATGGTTTCTTACGTCACCATCAAAGACTTTAGGTAATATTATTCCAATTAATAGAGCTTTATCCAAATCTATAAATCATTTTCTATTATTTTTGAAAGTAGGTCTTCCAACCCAAGTTTCTATCCAAAATAAGATTATTGCAAATATCAAAAATATTTTCCATAATGTTTTACCATGTCTTATTTCTTTAAATACATTAATGAGATCATGACTAGCTGTGATAAATTTATATTCTAACCCATTTAATAATATTTCAATCTCAGCAGCAGAAATTTGTTTTGAGACTATTTCATTTGGATGTAATTCTGTCGCAAAAGAGGTGAATAGTTCTTTATTTTTATAAACATTATAAATACCTAACTCATCAGTGTTCGTAATTTTTAAACCTTCCATGGTAAAATCAGGTACTATTAAATTACTAACTCCTGAGGGAGATTGAACCTCCCATTCATTTCTTACTTCATTTCCATTTAATATAATCCATTTAATGTCACCAACTAATATTGGCAAAGAATTAATCTCATCCGTGCCCCCAAGAATAAGCAGTTTATGCATTAAAGGAATCAACAAACCTCTAAGAGTAAGATCATTCCAATTTAAGTTCAATAGAGATGTGAAATAAAAAATTTTGCCGCTTCCTCTATCAAAATCAATAAGAAAAGGGTCTCCATTATTTAATTCTAAATGAACTTTTTGATTCGCCTTAGGAATGTGTTTTACATAGCTAAAAACTTCAGGTAGATCATTTGATAATTTTCTCACATTTAAATCTGAAAGAATATGATCCCCCTTTGTTGGCATGATAACATTAAAATGTCCACTATTTATTTCTATTTTTCTAGTAGCTGTAGGAAATCTTAGATTGGAAAAATATTTCTGATAGACAGGATCAGGTTCTATGCCTCCAGAAAACCATATTAAACCACCCCCATTTTTTAAAAAAACATCTAACTCATTGAATGCTGCTTCAGTTATCGCTTCAGGGTTATGTACAACTAAAATATCTGTATCATCAACAAAAAGTCTATTTAAAATGGGTTGTTTTCGCAGTTCAAGGTTGATCAACTGCTTGTTAGGATCAATCGCATTTATTATTAGATCAAATATGTTATAATCTTGTTCTGAATTACCAATAATTAAACAATTAATCTTATTTAAAATAGGAGTGCTTAGGTACCAAATATTATCATTTAAATAATCATCTTTAGGAAGCCTAACACTTCCTTGTAACATACCCTTTTTGTTAGGATAAGCCTGAAAGATAAAATCTTTATTTGCTCCTCCTTCAAAATCTGAGATAACTTGCCCCACTCTTCCATTATCAAATAACAGGTTTATTGGAATGTTGTTAGTTTCTGTTTGGTTAGAATTATTTACGGTTGTTTTAATTTTTAAAAGTTGGTCTGGTACTTTTATCCTACTAAGTACATCCAACCGATTTATTGAAAGATTATTTATTACTTCGCCAACATCAATTAAATAATATTTCCAATTCTTAGATAACGAATCCACAAAATCACTTTTTGTTTGAAAATCGCTAATTAGAATACACTCACGTATTGGCTCAATTACATCTAGAGTAGTTGTAAGTGAATCTAAATTAAACCAAATGTTATCATAATTTTGAGTAGGTTTAATTTGATCAATTACCATTTTTTTATTTTCATCAGAAGTTTTACCTGAAAAAAGAATTTTAGGAGGGCATGTTTGAGCTATACTTACAGTTGTGTTTTGTTCATAAATTTCTAA
>JAYPIC010000043.1:0-13859 GCA_038127595.1 bacterium
GTATTTTGTTCAAAATCCAACTATTAATATTAAAAATGTTTCCGCAATGATAAATATGGATATGATAGGTAAAATGAGAGACTCTACAGTAATAATTGGAGGTGTTGGGACATCGCCAGTTTTTGAACCTATACTTGATTCGCTATCTATTGATACAGGGTTAAAATTTGAATATGATAAAGCCGGTTATGGCCCAAGTGATCATGCCAGCTTTTATGCAGAAAACATTCCCGTCCTTTTCTTCTTCACTGGGGACTATGAAAATCTCTACCATTTGCCTGAAGATGATTGGGAAAAAATAAACGTGCAAGGAGAAAAACAAATTCTTGATGTCATTTATAAGTTAACAATCAAGCTAAGTAGAGAAAACTCAAAACCATTATTTACATTATCTGGTCCCAAAAAACAGAAAAATTCACGCTCGAATCAAAAAGTAAAACTTGGAATAATTCCCTATTACGGCGGAACAATTAAAGGATTAAAAGTCGATAAAATATATGATCCTAATGGCCCAGCAGCAAAAGCAGGAATAAGGTCTGGCGATATTATTAAATCAATAAACAAGAAACCTGTCAATGACATTTATGAATTTATGAAAAGAATGGATGGAATAGATAAGGGTCAATCAATCTCTGTAGATATAAAACGCAATGGGAAAATAATTATGCTTACAGTAAGGTTTTAAAAAGAGACGCTAATCTTTCTTTGATTGAGCATCTCTAAGAGCATCTATAGTCTTTTGCCCTAGCCTGCCATCAACTTCTAGATCATATCCATTCGCATTTAAAATCTTTTGTAAACCACTGACAGATTTATTATCCAAAGGATTAAAATTTTCGATAACATATTTTAATCTATTTTCAACATCTGAATGGAGATAACTACTTCTCTCTCTAATTTTTTCAGCTAAGCCAAGAACTGCCATAACATAGTTATCAGAATGGTTATACGCCCAAACTGATTTCCAAATATCTCCACCCTCTGCATAGTTTTTACTACCAGGATTATAACCATTTTTCACAAGGTAATTAGCGATACTTCCTAAAACATCTGGCCAATCATGTGGCCTTCTGACACCATCATCATCAAAGTCAACTGAGTACCTATTAAAACTAGATGGAATAAATTGTCCAAAACCAAATGCTCCAGCATAAGAGCCCTCAATACTTTGGGGGTCTACATTATCTTTATAACAATACTCTAAGTATGAAGCTAACTCGTTAGATGCCCATTTAGCCCTTTTTGGCATTTCATGAATTTGAGTATACAAAGAATTAAAAACAGTAAAGCCTTTATAGTGCCGACCATAATTACTCTCAATGCCTGCTATACTTAAAATGATAAACGGATCCACATCATATTTTTTTGAAACTTGAAATACGAGATCTTTATTTTCACTGTAAAATTTTACTCCAGCTACAATTCGAGATTCTTTAATAAATAGTTTTTTATATTGTTCCCAGGATTTTTTTTCGTATGGTTTAGCGAATCTTTCTGGAATTTCTAGGTGTTTTTCAATGGATGGATTATTAAATATTTCATCAATATAAGAAGTCGGGACAACCTTCTTATTAATTTTTTCTAAAACTAGTTGATATGCTAAATCATCCGAACGGTTTTCCCCAGCAAAAGTCAAAGATATTATCGTAATTAATGAAAAAAAATTTTGTACCATATCTTATTTTACGTAAAGAAGTTTAATACTATTATCAATATTTTTTGATTTTAATCTACAAAAATAAACACCAGTACTCAGATCGCGACCAGAATCATTTTTCCCATTCCACAAAATAGTATTCATTCCGCTATAGAATTTTTGAGATTTAAATGTTCGCACTGTTTCGCCAAGAATGTTAACAATTGATAGATTATAATCATCTGTATTGCCACTTACATTGAAAACAATTTTAACACGTGAATTAAATGGATTAGGGAAAGCCGAATGCAATAGATAATCAGAAGGGATGTTTTTATCTGATATAAATAACTCTTCAGCAATACTATTAAGAGAGCCAGGTGAACCATTCCCGGATGAGAAACCCCAGGCACTAGCATTTTCATTTAGAGAATCAGGGTGAATTAGTTCAAGGGTTGGACCGTTCCCATCTGGCTCTGTTGGCCAAGGGTAAACATCATCATATTCAACTCTGTCAAGTAATCGATCAGAAAAATCATACAGACTGATTTGCTCACCACTTCCGCTTAATCCAAAATCAAAAGAACCATATAAATTTTGAACATTAGGGAAAAGCGCTGAAAAAGAAACTGTGTCCTGTACTAAAAGAACGTACTCTCCAGGTCCTATACTTGAATTTGCTGGGAATGTATATCTATGCTCAGGATCTTCATCCGTAAAATAAAAGCCATCAAGATCAACTACCCGGTCGCCATTATTATAAATTTCAACCCAGTCACCAGTATCAAATTGATCAGAGCTATTATAATTGATCTCATTGATAACTAAATTAACAGTATCTCCACCAGCTAGCTCTTCAAACAATGCGGTTATCATAGAATTATTTGAAATTTGAACCTTTATTTTTGATGTAGAATCAGGATATTGAGCCCAACCTATAAACCTATATCCTTCTTCAGGAATAGCTTCTATCTCAATCGGAACACTTGAATAGTAATAACCAGTCCAAGGGTATGATTCGAGCTCGAGTGTATTGACCTTAATATCCCCTCCAAGGCTTGAAATGAAAGTCACTAATGCTGGACTAGATAAACTAAAAAAACTTGCTAAATGTTGCCTGGCATAAAGCGATCTGTTATTAGAAAAATTTTCTAATATCTCAATGTGATATCCCCAATCTTGAGCTGACCAAGGCCATCTTTCCTGATGAACAGGTATTATATCTTCAATATATGAAGACATATCACCTATTCTTTCATTCAAAAAACTGGGTTTAAAGACAGTATTAAGTCTATCACAATAAATATTCACAAACCGATCTCTGTAATTCTGATTTTCAAAAAGTTTCCTAAGTAAAAATGTAGACCATGGTGGATTTGGCCATTCAGGACCATTAGCCTCTACTGCAAATTGAAGAGTGTTTACATCATAACCTAGCCCCATCCATGGAATACCAAAACCAAAATCAGTATCATAGAGTACCCATCGCCATTTACCATCAGTCGATTGAGGCCTCCAATATTTGATATTATTCCCTGGCCAGTCTCTATTATCTATGAATATTTGAGCAACATTGTAATCAATATGATTATCAATGTCTATCCATTTTGAAAGAGAATCATATACGACAGGGTCCGTCATATTGGCTTGGCTAACGTATTCAACTAAAGAATTATAATTATCAATAGATCCTTCATTCGCCCATTGTACCTCAATCAAATCTATTTCATCAGGATCAACTGGGTGGTGAGCAGCAATAAAATGTTCATTTACTTTTTCTCTAAGATTATATAATCCCCAAAATTCACCATTTAAATACACTAGCATAGGACGGTAAGCTTGGACATCAAGGTCTACATCATGAAACAGGCTCGTCATAAATCCATCCCTAAGCATTGTGAAATTCCAATCATTACCGGAATTACGCAAAATGAGAGATTGAAAATTTTCAAGATCAAGATTGGGGAAAAATTTATAATTAAACTCACTGTTCCCGTATTGACCTCTAGCAAACAGTGATAAAGATTTTTGTCCTTGCCCTCTGCTCCATCCTCCAAAAATTTTAACTCCACCAGGTGAAGAATAATAGGTGTCATCCGTTTCTAAAACTTCAATAAAAATAGGTTTTTCCCAGTCTTCCCAAAAATTTGCTCCAAAATGAGGATAATCAGGAGACGCATTTGGCCCCATTTCATAAATTCCAGTATTGTAATCAAAAAAGTTGTCTGGATCAGTTGATAGAAAAATTGTTGGAAAATTACTATTCTCATTATCTAAAATAAATGTTCCTGTTTTAATTGGAGATCTAATCCAACCATCTTTAAAACTTGCTGCTTTGATTACTGTGTTTTGTTGAATTACTATTGATCCGGTATATAATGGAGAACTTGTTGTGGGATCAGAGCCGTCTAGAGTATAATGGACAGAAACTCCTAGATCATTAGTGCTTACTGATACTATCAAAGAAGGATCACTATAAAAACCAGATTCATTAGAAAAAACAATGTCGTTTAATATACCTGAAACAGCTTCTTCTCCATTGGGCTCGCCAGGACTAGGGTCTAAAAACAATCCATAATTTTCACCATTATTAATTCTACCAATAGAAACATCCGATTGAAGTTCACCAGTATGTAAAGAATCAATAATAATACTGTCTAGATCTGTAATTATAATGGTTTCACCTTCTGAACTAATTTTAAAATTTGTATGAAGAATAGATATTGGTAATTCAATTTCCTCAGCTATGCTTAAAGTATTATCGGAAGGAGTGTCTCTACCGATTGTGAGGAAAGGAATACAAGAAAGATCAGAAGAATTGCTATTAAAATTATGAACTTGTATTGCTAGTATATTTTGCCCTTCATTGACCCATGATTCCGTTGAATCAATCCAATACAAAGATGGATCCCCTCCATTTATCATTTCAGCCTCTCTCCATGTTATGGTTCCTTGATTAAATGGCGGAGGGCTACCATCAATGTTATCCCGAGCAATCTCATTCCCATTTAGATAAGCAACAAAACCATCATCATAATCAATATGGAAAGCTATCTTTTTTATTTGTTCAAAATCTGTAATGGAAAACGGTTTCACTAAGAAAACGGATATTGTATTTGAAATTTCCGTGTTATCATCGCCATCACCATAACCAAAACCACTTGGGCCAATGCTCCAATTACTGGCATTAAAGCCAGGTTGGTTCCAATTTGAGGGGAGCTCTTGAGTCGGAATAAAATAATACCAGGGATCACCTACATCAATGACAGTTTCCCATCCCGATATCATATCACTTCGGTCTTTATCTGAAGCCATAATTAATAAAAAACTCTCAGGCTCCAACACTACATTAGGTATTTGCCATTTATATAGATCTTCTAAGTCGTCTGATAATCCCCATCCATTTAAAGAAATGTTATTAGGTGTAGGATTATATAGTTCAATCCAATCTGGAGTGTCACCGTCTTCATCATAATAACTAATTTGATTTGATGATACTATTTCATTCAATTGTATGTTTTGAGAAAAAGCAGATGACACAATAAAAAATAAAAGAACTAGCTTTTGGTACATTTGAATTGGCTACCTATTCATACGATAAACCAAACCCGAACTTAAATAATGGATCATAACTACTGTCTCCATAATTAATAGGTATTTGTTTCATAGACTTAGGCCAAGTCATAGATAGCTTACCTGTGAAATCAAAATCTCCAAAAACAACATCTGATATTCCCAGACCTTCAGTTCCTGGCAGCCAAGCAGCAATGAATGCGTCACTATCATCCAATACTTCATTAATGATCATTGGGCGACCTGATATTAATATTACAACATATGGCAATTTAGAACGTTTAACTTTTTCTATTAATGTAATATCTTCATCAGATAGGTGAAGCGAATCTCTATCCCCGACTCCTTCTGAATACGGCTTTTCTCCAATGACAGCTACAATTATATCTGAATTTGATAAATACCCTCCATCTTTAGAATAACGAATATTATTGGAGTCACTAACAGCAGATTTAAAAGCATCTAAAATTGTTGTCCCAGGAGTGATGTCGCCTGAGCCTCCTTGCCAATGGATTGTCCAGCCGCCAGACTGATATCCAATATTATCTGCATGCTCGCCAACTAACGTGATCTTACTGTTGTTTTTTTGCAAGGGCAAAATCTGGTTATCATTTTTTAATAAGACTAAAGACTTTCGAACACTCTTTCGTGCTAGCTCTCTATGCTTTTTGGAACCCACCACATCCACGTTCTTTGGTTTTTTAATAGGATTATCAAAAAGTCCAATTTTCTTT
The DNA here is from genome assembly GCA_038127595.1 of bacterium. GTDB lineage: Bacteria > Fidelibacterota > Marinisomatia > Marinisomatales > UBA1611 > TMED80. The sequence goes on from JAYPIC010000043.1 coordinate 5,944, forward strand.
TTTATTCTAAGAATTCTTGATACCGCATCATCAATTCTTTCCATGGGTATAGAACCTTCTTTTACTGATTCTATCGCCAATCTTATAAAATCATCATAAGAATTATCATCCGGGTTGAGACTCCCAGGAACCATATTCATATCGATACCAGCATTAATAGATTGAATTATGCAAGTTTTATAATCTTTATCTAATTCATTAATACCAGCCCAATCCGATACAACTATTCCATCAAATCCTAATTCTTTCTTTAAAACATCATTGATTAAATATTTATGGCCATGAAGTTTTTGACCCTTCCAACTATTATATGAGACCATAATGCTTCCAACTCCCATATTAATAGATTCTTTAAAAGGTTTTATATATTTGCTTCTTAGTACTTCTTCTTCTAATGTTACGTCTCCTCGATCGATCTTGTACCAATTAGTCCCCGTTCCAAATATTGTATTACCATCCCCAACAAAATGTTTTGCACAAGCAAGCAAAGAATTTTTATTTAATGTCCTCCCTTGAAAACCTATTGTGGATGCCACTCCAAGCTCAGTTACAATGTCTGAATCCTCAGAGTAGCTTTCATAGGTCCTACCCCATCTTTCATCTTGAGCTACAGCGACGCAAGGAGCAAACGTCCAATCCAAGCCAGTTGCTTTTACTTCTTCAGCCGTAGCCGCTGCTATATCTTGAACCAAAGCCTTATCATTCATACAACCAAGGCCAATATTATGCGGAAACATGGTTGCCCCTAAAACATTGTTATGTCCATGTACAGCATCTATGCCGTATATCAATGGAATTTTAAGTCTAGTCTTAAGAGCCTCCTCTTGGAAACCATTGTATAAATCAACCCATGAGGATGGCTGATTTGTTGGAGGGGTCGATCCACCACCGCTCAATATCGAACCTAAAAAATATTTTTTGATATCAGACTTATCAGCTAAATAGCGGTAATCAACTTGTGTCATTTGGCCAATTTTTTCTTCAAGGGTCATAGATGAAACTAACTCACTTACTTCGCCATCAATAGAACTACATGATATTATATAAAATAAAAAAATGGGTATAATTGATTTAGTTATCTTATTACTTAATAAGCATAATTTTTTCATACGAGCTTTCTCCATTAATTAGTGAGTGAATCAGATAAACTCCAGATGAGGCCTTATTTGCATTCCACTGAAAATCTTTTTTGCCTGGTTGTAATTGTCCATTAAATATTGTTTCGATTTTTCTACCACTTATATCAAAAATTTCAATAACCACATCACTTCTTATGCTATTTGTCATTGGTATCGAGATAGTATTATTAAATGGGTTTGGGTATGGTTTATGTAATGAAAATTCTCTTGGCACATCTAGACTAGCTAAAAGTGAGTTTTCTAACATTACTTCGATAGCATTTATAAATGTTCCTGCAGCGGAATAACCAACACCATATATATCAGCTGATAAGTGAATATCTAGTATTCCATCCAAAACTTCAATGTTATTGAAATTGATTGTATATAAAGAAAAGGCACTGGCATTATCAAAAACATCTAGCCCCTCGACAACTTGATTGCCTTCAAGAAAAATATCAAAAACCCTATCTCCTATATTATCATAATGATTTTCAGAAAAAGATAAGGTCAAAGAATATGTACCTGGCTTTACTCTAATTTTATAAAGAGCAACACGATTTAAAGACGACCGATAAATATCGTCATTATCTGTATTTTGAATATCTATAGCATCAGTAACAAATTGAAAATTTCCAGCAACATGTCCATATTCTTTATCAGATCCCCAAACTTGATCTTGTAAAAATTCTCCAATATGCCCGCCGCCTGTATTTATTTTAATCGTATCCCCTAAAGGCTGTGGAGTATCAATCCATACAATATTTGTACTAGCAATATTATCGCTGTCATCTTGAGCGTTGAAAATGCCCATAGCTGTCGAGCTCAAATCAAATTGATCCATTGTGAGCTGCACTGTCCTTTGATCATCGTACATGAATGCATCAATAAATGAAACTCCTGACAAACTATAATTACTTATATCCACTCCGCTTGATATATCGACTTCTTCACTATATCTAACAGTCAAGGTATTTTCATTTTGCCTTGCCCATAATACTTTAGGAGGATTAATGTCAATATAACCAATATCATCTTCATTGGTTAAACACAATATAAGATTACCATTTTCAAAAAAAATATTATCATCAATAAATAGAGACTGATTTCCTCCCCATGTATGATCATCGCTTTTTTCCCATCTGTTATTATCAAATGAATCAAAGTCATCTTTCCAGGAAAATGTAAAATTAGAGTCCGTACCACTATCTCCTTCTCCAGGGGTATATTCTGAGTAACTGACATAATCATAATAGGAAAACCTTGGAATTATGTCTGGGTTCCAAGTCCCAACCCAATCTGCGTAGACAGGATTCCATATATTCATCATTATTTTTTGAGATAAATAAAGAGAATCAACATGAGACCCTGTTTGCCTGTATACTTCAATATCATCAATGAACCAAGCAACATACTCTGGGGTCCATTCAAAGCTATAATTGTGAAAGTCTAAATGAGGATTGAAATCTACATAGTGCTGCCTAATGTGTGATGCTTGCCCTCTAGTAATAGTATTAAAATCTACCACATTACTATATACGCCAAGAACTTCTACATCTATTTCTGCCCATGGTGTATTGGGGTTATCATCGTTATAAGTAAAAAAAGATGACACTAACCCATCGCCCTGAGCAGGCTTAAATCGAGCATCAAACCTACCATATAAAAAAGAGTCCACAGTTCTAAGCTCAGCACCTCTGTATTGTCTCGAATGAATTAAATTAAATAATATTGTAATAATAAAAATAATCTTCATGCTTAATTCATTTTTGAACCATAGTCTAACTTATCATCGGAAGTAATAATTGGAAAGGAGGGGACGATAAATGGGTATGGAAGCCCCCTTTCTGTTACTAACATGTCAGTTGATGTGATTTCTATTTTTTCAAACATATCAGTGTTTATTTTAATAATATTAGAATATTTATTCTGCAAAGAATCTATCATTCCATTATTCATGCTGTATTTCTTTTCTTTTTCAAGATTATTTTCATTTATTACATGAGACAAATATCTTTTACTGGCATATGCATCATTCCACATATCAACATTCGTTGAAACTCTTACATCAGTATGCAAATTTTGCCCATAACATTTTTTATTTATTTCGAGATCTCTCATTAAGTCAGCAATGGCAAATTTTAATTCTTGCCTAAATTCCCCTTCGCTCAGTTTTCTTTTTCTAAATACTAAAGGATGAGATTTTATTAGGCGGTTTAACTTTCCAACTGTTATAGGTTCTCCATTATAATTCAGAATGATATCATCAGGACTTACGTTTGCATCATTTTGAAAGCTTATTGTTTTGGGATTCTCTATTTCTTCCCATAAAAGTTTGTTTATTGCTTCTTTTTTCTCTTCAGGATCTTGTAAGTAGGTTTTAGATGCTTTGTATGCATACTGATCGAAAATATCAGAGTTAAATTCCATTTCATGACCTGACATTATCTGTTCGACAAATTTAATGTAAGAACTTTTTGCCTTGTTTTCTTTTATCAAATCTTTTACATCATTCCAGGTTTTTTCTTGGTCAACTGCAGAAATTAATTTTTTATCAGACCAGCCATTTACCCTCATCAGTAAAAAACTACCATCTTCATTTTCAAAAGGACCTATAATTTGATCTTTATAAATAGGCGCATCAAATAATTTTGAAAGTATAGCTTTATGTTCTTTATCAAAAAAATTTATTTTTTTGTTAGGCAAATCCTCGCCCCAAATAGAATCATAAATTTCTTCTAAAGAAATATTTTTTAATAATAAGTCATTTACTTTTTGTACAAAAATAAGATCTGGCAAGCTAATGTAACTAATGTCTACAGTTCTTCCAGCTACTTTGAACCTTTTTTTTATTAAGCTATCTGGAACACTAACCTTATTATAAAAGTTATCATAATAATATAATTTCCTCATTGCTTGCTCTTTTCTACCCTGCAAAAAATACTGGAAATTTTTACTTTTTAAGAGCTCATCATCTTTATCTTCCATTTCTAAAGCTGTTAGCTTTTCTGCAATCAAAGAATTCAAAATAATTTTTTTGTGTATATAATTTGACTGTCTACAATAATCTGGCCTAATAGTATATTCAGCTCGTCGTATAAAATCCTGTTTAGTAATGATTTTTTTTCCTACTTGCGCAAGAACATCAAGATCAAATTGAGGAATAGTGTTCTTTTTGGAACAGTTATTTAATAGGAGAGTAGTAAGAACTCCAAATAAGATCCGGAGCATCATAAATGATTAGAATGAAAATCCTAGAGTATATACATTAACATTTCCAAGAAGACCAATTGATTTATATGCATAATCAATAGAAACAAATTTATTCCCTACATAAAATAATTTAAATCCTAACCCTGCTGTATATCCATATTCAGGTTTATCCATAAAAAGTGCTTTCATACCCGTTCTTAAACTAAATGTTCCTACACCTGGAATGGTATTGTCTAGTGCGGCACCCACATTAATAGATTCTGAATTATTATTTGGATGCAACGCATCAGCAGAGACTGTTAATTGTGTTATATTGTTTTTTATTGGTTTTAGTGCAACACCAATTCTAAAAATTAATGGTAGCTCCCAATCAGAAGGTCTAAACTGTCCAGGTACATCGCCATAATTACCTTCTTCATATTCTGATATATCTATAGGTTGATAAATATCAATACCATCAAACCTCATTCTACTTCCATAGTTCGAAATACTCATACCAATATTTAAACCATCTTCTTTTTTTCCTGTAAAAGAAAAGAACTCTGTATTTACAAGCACCCCAAGATCAACAGCAACAGCACTTGCGGAACTATGCCATATATTTGACCGTACGTACTTTATTGTTGAACCAAAAGAAAACCATGAGACTAATTTACGAGAAAAAGTCAAAGAGGCAGCAATATCTGAAGCTGTAAAACTTTCACCAGTACCCTCTTGGTATTCCAATGTGGTAACATCCATTTCTCCATAATTCATTTGTGTTAATCCAAAGCCGACATTACCTACTCGAGGTATGATAAGAGCTCCAGCCGTAAAGGACATGTTGATCCCAGCTATCCAAGGCTGACTCATAAACGCCAACTTCGGCATATTCAATTTTGCTAAGCCTGCAGGATTCCAATAAATAGAAGATATATCATCAGACACTGCAACAAAAGCATCTCCCATTGCACTACCTTCACTATCTACACCTATCTCTAAAAAATTCCCAGTCGTTGTCCCATACCTATGAATCATTTGTGCATGCAGCAACCCTACACTTAAAAACATTGTAATAATTATATGATTAAAGTATCTCATTATTTAATTACAGCAAATTTTCCTATCTTAGTGTCACCTGTCTCAGATGCTTCAATATGATAAATGTACATACCTGCTGCAATTTCTAAACTTTCTCTAGTCAACATATCCCAGTGAATAAGCCCATTCTCAGGTGAGTTATTAACTTTTATTTCATCCACAAGTACGCCACTTACCGTAAAAATTTTAATATTACATTGTGCTGGTATATTTGTAAAAATAATCTTCCTTCTTTGATTCAAATAAGGGTTGGTCACAGCCTCTTCCATCATATTAGACATCACATATGGGTTTGGTACTACACGTATATCATCCATTGAACTTGATAACGCCTCCGTATCTAGGTCTTCAATGAAATTGACAGAAAAACGTATTGAGTCTGTTTTGAAAAATGGGCGCTTCCAATCTACCTGGTACACATCACCAGAATTTGGAATGGTTGTTTCGGTTGACAATTGAAAGTCCAAAACAAACGCAGTTGCTCGCCACCTTGTGCCAACAGTAGCACCAACAAATATCCTGTCTTCATATAGGTCGAAAACATCATTATCATTAACATCATGTATTACAATATCCATAAGATCATAACTACCTGATTCATTAACAAATGATGTATTTTGAATATAAAAATTAACAGCCTGGTTATTTATTTTTGAAGAACCAATTGAAGAACCATTTTCATCTCTAACTGTACCAGATGTGGCAATGCCCACATACTCATTATCATTATCAGTGAAAACAATTCTGTACGTCCAAGGCATTTTAATTCCTTCTGACATTGAAGGAGTAACTCTCATTATACCACTACCATTTATCCACCCAGAATTTTCATAACTATACTCAGGGATTTCAACATAATCGCTTACTTGATATTGCAAACCAGCAAAAACATCAGAAGAAATATTTGTATTAGGATTAAGGGTCCAATAATCAACAGTATCTCTATAAACTAAATTGTTACCAATAAACTTTGTAGCATTTTCACTATAAACTAATTCACCAAGTGTTAGGTCATGTACATTAATTCCACTAGTTGCATACTGAATTCCATTATCATACCCACTAATAGTAGCTACAGTATCTATATCAAATGATATGACATAATCATGTCCTTTGTTAAGACTACCTTGTGCTCTTATTAAAGGTGAAACTATTCCAGTTCCTATGGTATTACTCTCCTCAATTTCGACTTCAGGTGGTATATACCCAGCTGCCCTTTGGTGTGGAGTAACAATGGCAATATTTTTACCTATTGATCTAATATTTTCATATTCATCGAGCTCGATTACTGCATTATTTTCCGATGGTGAAATACCAGGACCAATATCAGGTGCACCAAAATCATAAGCAACAATAGCATAATAATAGGTCCTACCATTCTGAACGGTATTATCTACAAATATATGAGTGATACCTGAATTATTACCAAGATTATAACCAGTGCCATTAACTAAACCAAAATCAGTAAAACCGCTGCATTGGTGTTCCATGTTGTTTTGTGGATTAGGATTATGACCAGCACCGTCTATCATGTCACACTGATAAATTGGCTTTTTAAATGTTGGCGTACCGTAGCCATCAGTTATTATCTCTGGATCTGCCATGTATTTGTCTGTCGCACGGTATACTTTATAACCTTCAAAATCATTAATGTTGCCAACAAATGGATCTCTAGTCCTCGTATCTGCAATATCATCCCAAGTAAGAATGACTTCTCCGTCCCCTGCTGTAGCGGAAATTGTCGGCATTTTAGGTGGTTGAGCAAACCTATAATCTTTTTCATAAATGACTTGTACTATTCTTTTCAATTCATATAAAGCGGGTGATTCATGTTCAGGACTATTTAATCCAGCTAAGGGGTCATATGAATGGAGCTCAGCCATTGAAACTCTTTCAACACGACCTTGGAATAATGGAAAGGGTCCTGAAGCAAAAACCTCAACTAGGTTTGAAATGTTTCCCTCAAATTCTTCTAGAGTGTCGCCACCTACGATATCCCACATAACTTGATCGTTTTTAAACCACGCCGTTTCATTTGATGCTGCATGACTCGGAATCGGGAACATTCGAAAAGAAGTAAGACCAACCATATCAGATTCGGAAACATCTGTGGTATTAAAATTTGGCTCACAACCAACGCCTTCAAGAAAATCAGGTTTATGGTTACACTCTGATCCGTCTGCATCAGGGCCAGTATAATTTAATTCGCCAGGAGCAACACCATCTATTCCGATGTCATCGCCAAAATATTCAGAGAGTTGATATATACCATCGCCATTTAGATCTTCACCATCCTCCCAATCCTGATCTTCATCAGCATCCCAGTGCGGTTTGAGATCATCAGCTGTTAATTTATAATATTCAAGAAATGCATTAAGATCTGTAATACCATCAGTAGCGCCTACTATAGCAGTCGCTTCATTATCTCTTTTTTCATCGATCAACCCATCAAGATCATTATCGATCATATCATATGCAAGCCCCGGGCTTTCTAAATATGCAAAT
>JAYPIC010000044.1:0-12638 GCA_038127595.1 bacterium
TGTCAGAATCTTTAGAAGCTGTTATTTCCCAAAAGCTATTGCCAACAAAAGATGGGAAAGGTAGAGTACCAGCTTGTGAAGTCATGATATCAACAACTGCAATACGAAATCTAATTCGTGAAGATAGAATTTTTCAGATAACCTCTGTAATCCAATCAGGTGGAGTAGAGGGGATGCAAACGTTAGATCAAGATCTTCAAAGGTTAGTTACGCAAGGTAAGATAGAAAGAAAAGTTGCTATGGACATTGCAGATAACCCAAAACTATTCAAACAAAACGTATTATAGGAATAATGTTGAGAAAAACTAGTAGCGGTATTGGTTTTATAGAAGTAATGACAGCTGTTGTAATTATCTCTATTGCTGCACTAGGTATTTTAATGGGGGCTGTTCATGCTAGAGGTGAGCTTCATGCTTTGGAAGTAAAAGAGCGCGCTACTGAGGAGTTATTAAACTACATGGAGTATTGGAAAGGCAGAATAGCTGACGGCGTTCTTTCATCTTCTGAGTGGAGTGGCGACTTACAGGGAGATCAAATATATTTGTATGGCAATGCTCAATCCAGTTACAAGGTGAGGGCTACTTTGTATTATGATATAGATAAACTAGATAGTTATACAGAACATGGGCCAACTGATTTTAAAAGGTATAGATTAGAATGTTGGATAAAATGGAAAGACTTTTTACAGACGCCAGGTAATAGATGGAGTGATAAAGTTGAAAAAGAAAGAAGGCTGTCTACTGTCATGGCAGTATTTGATGTAGAATGATGAGGCTAAACCACACTTCAAAAGGAATGACATTGATCGAAATGACTGCAGTAGTTGTTGTTACTAGTATTATTGCACTGGGTATGACTATGGGTACAAGAGGGGTACTTCTTCATTATCAAACTGATCATGTGCGGCAGGATTTAAGGCAGTATGGTAATAATGTGATGAGGGAGGCAGTTAGGGAGCTAAATCTTGCTCAAAAAGTCGAGGTTGATGGGTTGAACGGGTTTTCGAGAATTAAATTGTACAAATATTACAGTGATTTAACACCAAGTATGGTCATATCTTGCCACCAAACGAACGGAGTTCAGTTTAATTATGATGTTCCGATAAATGGAACATTGAAGCTTCCTAATTTCGGTGCCTATCGAAGTAATGGCCAGAGAAATGTATGGGTAAAAGACTTTGTTGTTACTAGCGAACCTAGTTCTAGACCAGGATTAACTGCTTTTAAACAATCTTATTTACATTTAGAGTTAACAATTGCCATGGACCAGGATGTCTTTACAAATGGTCAAAATACTTCAGAAGATCATTATTTTCATAGGGGTGTATTTTTAGGGCAATCATTTATCATGAAAAAATTAACGAATGACCAGTCTCAAATTTCATAGTAAAGGTAGCGCAGCTCCGCTTGCAATGTTATTTACCATGGTAAGCATGGTGTTTACTGCAGCATACCTTAAAAGTTCATTTAATATGTCTGTGCTTGAGGAATATCGCTATGCAGAGCACAGAGCTCTATACGCCGCAGAGGCTGGGTTAAATGAAGTTGGTGTGGTGATTTTACCTCAGTTAGTTACAGAAGATACGCTGCTTTATCCGGAAGGCAGAAAATATGGTAGCAATGAAAATGGAGCCCCGATAGGAAAATATAAAGATATTTATGCCAGAACAGAGCTTGAACAAAACTCAACCAGAAAAATATATTATGTTTATTCTACTGGTGAGGCTACGCCAAGAACAAGTTTCGGAGATCGCGTAGATCCAATTGAGCGTACTGTATTTATGACTATGCAGGCTCAAGGATTCGAAGATTTTATGTATTTTACGAATGAAGAAAAACCCATTGGTCCAGGCAATACCGGTACAGTGAATTTTGGTACCAATGACCAATTGGAGGGTAGAGTTCATACAAATGGCAACATGGCTTTTAGCAGCTACGGATGCCCAGAGTTTTCCGGCTCTGTTACGATTACTGATGAAGCCGTAGAAAACGGTGGTGGAATAGGATCGTGGGGAGCATGTGACGAGGGTGTTTTTGAGCAAAATATTGGGGGCGAGACCGTAAATATTTTAGATACGATTGCCGCAATAAACTTTCCTCCTGAAAATTCAGCTCAGTTAGTTAGGGCTAATGCAGATTATGTTTTCAGTGCTGATGATATGCTTTTTCGTACGGGTAAAAAAGACACAATGGTAATGACCGAAATAAATTTTACTGAGAATGGATTTTGGGCTTCCCAATGGTGGTATAACATTCCTCCTATTGGTGGGCCACCAAATGAATTTGATTTTAGATGGGATGCCATTAATGGAGCTTTAAACGTTGCTGTATCAGGTGTCCATTTTGGACCAGATAATATATTTACTCCTGGTATTGGTTACGAAGGTACTTTTTTGATTCTTAGTGCTCTAGATATATCAGGAACAAATATCAGATCAACAATCATCAGCTCTATAAGTTCAGGGGACGTTTTAAGAATTTCAAATGCTGGTGGCTCTAAGACAGTTGCATTTGCTGCAAATAATGATCCTATCCCTATCGGTGAAGATCGGGTTATGATTCAAATAAATTCAGAATCAATTACATTTGCTTCGACCACAGGGGAGGGATTTCTTGATGGAGAAACCATCACACTGGTAAATACTAGTGCATCCACTGGCCTGGCTGAAGATGTTGAATGGAATGATTTTAGATACTACCATGATCATGCTGATGACGGCACTGAATATTGCCCGCCTGGTGGCAGGCACCATTTTGATTTTGATTATTGGAACGCTGGTGGCCTGGCTGGATTAAATTGTGATATTTTTTCTTGTCCTGATCAGATTTACACTAGCGAGTATGTCTACATGCAAAGACTCTTTTATCCGTACTCTGGTCCCTCTGTTATTTACGTCAAGGGAGGCCAGGTGTTAGTCCGGGGTCGTGTTGGAGGACAGTACACAATCGTTACTGATGACTATACCGAATACCGTAGACATGACAATATGAGCATTGTCGATCGAGTTTGGGGTAATATTTGGCTCATTGATGACATTGTTTATGCGGACTCATATGCAAATGGTGCAATTATACACCCTGATGATGGTGGTACTCAAAATGTATTAGGTCTAATTGCTGGTGGTAGTGTAATAATTGCAAATACAAGACCCAATGGTGCTAGAGGTCAGTTATATGGATCAGATATAAAAATAAATGCTGCTATAATGGCAATGTATGGTGGTTTCATATCTCATTACTGGCAAAATACTTTAACAGCATATCATGACTGGAATGATAATTTATCTTATGGCTACATTGCAGATGGTAGGGGTGGACATAGAAATTATTTTAGAGCTCAAGACCAAAATGGTTTGTATACCAATACAAATGATAAACGAGGAATTGTTAATCTTTGGGGGTCCATTGTACAGCAAAAGCGTGGTTACTTGCTCAGAAACTATCCAGGACCGTATAACGCATCTCCAGGAGTTGGGTATGATAAAAACTATAATTACGATTGGAATCTACGTACAAATCCACCTCCCTATTATCCGGATCAAGTTGATGTAAACAACAATGTGATTTTAAAGATGGCCTCATACGGAGAGTTAGGAGATGATATATAATATGAAAGAGACGATATAAATGCTAGTAGGACTAGATATAGGAAGACAATATATAAAAGTTGTTGCCATGAATAAGATAAAAGATGGTTATAAAATTATAGATGCAGGTCAACGTTTAGTTCCAGATCCTAATCAGGCTTTCGATCCAGATAAGATAGATACACACCATTGGGTAATGGCGATAAAAGAGCTCCTGAGGCAGCAGAACATGAATCCTAAAAAAATAAAACTAATGGCTACAGGGATTAGTGGTTCTTCTGCGAGTGTGAAGCAAATAACAACCATGGAAATGCCTACTGAAGAGCTTGAGTCAGCTATGACATTTGAAGCGAGAAAACATATACCAATGGATGGTACTGATGCGGTGATTGATTATCAAATTTTAGGTTCGAATGAAAAGGAAGTTGATAAAATTGATGTGGGTTTAGTTGCATGCACAAAGGGTGTTCTTAATTCACATATTGACCTTTTAAAAGAGAGTGGGTTGAAGCCTGGTGTGATAGATGTAGATCCAATAGCAATCACAAATGCTTTTACATTCTTGAAAGATATGCCTTCAGATGGGTTAGCTGTCTTACTGGATATTGGTGCCTTGTCATCAAGTTTGATAGTGTGGGGAAGTGGTCAACAATATTTCACTCGAGATCTACCCATAGGCGGTCACCAATTTGTTCAAGAAATAGTAAAAAAGAATGACATTAGTTATACAGAAGCACAAGATCTTCTATACAAGGAGGGGGTCTCTTCTGTGGTGAAAAAGAGTGATGAAGAAACCACAGCTAGTTTGGGAGTTGCAGAAAGATCTGTCTACGATAATTTAATTGAGGATCTAAGAAGAAGTTTAAGGTTCTATGCAAAGCAAACGGGGCAAAGTTTTTTCTTAAAGATTTTACTAACTGGTGGAGCAGCATCTACCCCTGGTTTAGCAGAGCTAATTAGTTCAAAACTAAATATAGATTCAGCTGTTTTAAATCCTTTTGAAGGTGTTGATGGAGCGGATGATATAAGCGTAGATAATCCAAGTCAATTTACATTAGCAATGGGACTGTGCATTCGTGCCGGGATGGAAGAATGAAAAACTATATAAAAATAAATTTAAATAAAGCTGAAAGTTCTGAGGTTGTAAAGGAGAGAGTCCTTGAGCGAACTCGATGGGTAGTTTTTGGCGTTCTAATATTTAGCTTACTATTTATAAACGTTCGTGTTTGGATGATAGGTTTTGGATATAACTCCGTGATTCAAAAGAAGAAAGATCAAATTAAAGATCTTGAAAATCAAATTAAACAACTCCAATCAAAAGGGAAAAATTTGTCAAAAAATGATATTATGTCTTTTGCCGACCTAGAACAAGATAGGTTTTTGTGGGCGAGAAACATGGAATTATTAGGCCAAATGACACCAGATGATATGGCCATTACAGGTATGAAGTTTAAGAGAGATAAATTGACAATTAAAGGAATTGGCTTAACATTTGAGGATCGAAAAGATTTTGAAATTATAGATGAATATGTTCAAACACTTAGAGATAACAAAGAGTTTTCACAAAATTTTTCAAGGATAAAGTATGTAGGGCATCAGAAAATTAGTGTTCGAGGTCAAAATATCATTCGATTTGAAATTATTGCATCAATAAAAAAAGGCGGAAAAAAAGTTTATTCCTAGAGCTCTAATGGCAGAAAAAAGAAATATAATATTATTTGGAGCAATTATTATTTTGACACTCAGCTATTGGGTTAGTTCGGCTTTCTTCATTGGGGATAAGCCATTTGAAATAAAGCTCCTAGAACAAGAAGAAACAGAGTTAAATGAGAATCTGATTAGTGCTCAGATCTTAGCTAGTAAGCTTGATCGTGTTTACACCTTGTTCCAAGAAAATCTTGCTCTTTCTCAACAGGATTCTCTTGCTGAGGATGCTAGTTTACCTTTCTTAAATAGTCTAACAGATATTTTAGATGATTTGGATATTCAGCTTCTTGGCATTAAGCCAAAGGATAGGGAAAGTAAAGGCGATTATTATAAGTCACCATATGTAATTACTGTTGAGTGTACGTATGATGAATTTGGAAAGTTTCTAGCAGAAATAGAACGTTCACCCAGATTGATAACTTTGAACGAATATGAAGTGAAAAATGGTATTGAAAGAGTAAAAACAAATGTTTCAGAGGATGATCTATTAGAGCAAGTTTTTGAACTCAATTTAGCTACGATAACTTTGGTTAAATCTAGGTCAAAAGGATAAGCATGAGCGAAAGATCACAAACAATTTGGAAACTTTTAGTTACTTTTGCTATTCTGTCGCTAATAGCTGGGGGTTTTAGCTTATATCCAAAAAATAAAAAATATGGTAAGATTGTCGCAAAGTCCGTTAGAACATTTGGAACAGATAAAGAACTTGAAAATGTAATTGAATATTTAGAGGAAAGACTTAAACAAAGAGGGTTTTATCAGTTTTCACTTCAAAAGCAGCCAATGAGATTAACAAATGTTTTGACACTTGCGGATGGTAGTGGCCCAAGTAGTCGAAGAAGTCGCAGTGCTCTTAGGGTATCAATGATTTATCAAAGTCAGAAAAAATTTCAAGCTCAATTAAACTACAGGGGAAAGATTTATACAGTTAGTAATGGGCAGAGCATCCCTAGTCTTGGTAATGTTGTGCACATAGATGATAAGCAAGTGGTTATGAAAAGAGAAAATAAGATACTCTCATACCCTGCTCCAGGTACTGACAGGCAAGATGCTATAGAGATTAGTGCGGAAGATTTTAAACGAGGTAAGATATAACGAAAGGTATATAGAGATATGCAGTCTTTAAGAATTTTTATCAAAATCATAGCAATGTTTATATTGTTTATATATGCTCAGCAGAATGTTGATATTGCGAATAATGCAAATGACCAGGATGCAGATGACCTTAATTTAGTCACTGTGCACGCGGAAGATGCTCATTTGCCTAGTATTTTAGCTATTCTTGCGAAAGAAAGTGGGTATAATATTGTTACAGATCCAAATGTGAACCGGCAAGAAAAAATTTCAATTCATTTAGATGACGTTCCAATTGAGCAGGCAATTAATTTAGTAGTTCGAGCTGTGGGTCTTAGTTATGAAGTTGTAGGTAATTCATTTTTAATTGCAGATCCTAAAAAGCTTAAGGAAGAAGTCGGCGTATCATCCTTTGTGATAGAGCTTAAATATGCTTCGGCTGAAGAGATAAAATCTATGCTTCAAGATATTTCTGATCAGATTCAAGTTGACATATCAGGTAATAAACTTCTTGTCAATGCCTCTCCTAAAAAAATCGCTGAAATTCAGGATGTAGTTAAGCAAATAGATATTCCTGCAATTCAGATCATGTTAGAAACCCGCCTTATAGAAGTAGCAGCAGATTCTGAGGAGCAACTAGGTATCGATTGGTCAAGGCTTTCAAAGTTTACAACAATACTGGCTGAAAATGCATTAGATGAAACTACAGGTGGATCTATTATTCCTGATGATCAGACGCTTGGTCAAAAGCCTACAACAATGCCCTTTGATCCATTAAAATCTAGTTTAAAAGAGGGCAGTCAAATTGTGCCTAGATATTTCAGCCGTCAAATGACTGCGTTTGATATTACTTTGGATATGCTTATGAAAGCTAACCAGGCAGAGGTTTTAGCAGATTCAAGATTAACTACGTTAAATGGTAGAGAAGCATCTATCAAACTTGTTGATATTGTTCCATATATTCTCAGTTCTGGAGGTGTTGGCGGTCAGGTTCAAGTTCAAAGAGAGGAGGTTGGCATTAAACTAGACATTAATCCAACTGTAAATACGGATGGATTTATTACTGTAAAGGTAGAACCAGAGGTTTCAACAATTTTTGAGTTCATTGGCCCGGATAATAACATTCCCAGAGTTAAAAGTAGAAAATCATCCACAACGATTAGGGTGAAAGATGGTGAAAGTATCATTATTGGAGGCTTGTTGAGCAATGATAGGAAACAAACATTGTATAAATTTCCTCTTTTACACAAACTTCCTTGGATTGGAGAGAAGCTTTTCACAAGTAAAAACCTTGTAGAGAGGAAAACCGACCTAATTATTCAAATTACGCCAAGAATCGTTGTGGATAATTATACCGGCATTATGAAAACAGATCGTATGAGATCATTTGAAAAGAACTTATTGGGGAAAAGCGAGGATGGATCATCAAAGAATGTTGAAACTGACGACGAGGAATACATAGAAACCTCAACATATAAGGGCATATGGAATGATAATTCTTCATTGCCTGAACAAATTGAATCAGATCAAGAATAAAGGGAGTTGATATGATTACAAAAATAATAAAATTAATTTTAGTTAGTCTTTTAATTATTTTAGCCTTTTCCTCGCTTAGTTGTGATGATAGGAAGGTTAGCGATACAGTTGCTGAGGAAGGGCTATCTCTGTCTTTTATCTTATCTCAGCCAGTAGCGAATGGTAGTACTGTTGGAGAAGCAATAGTCGGTTATGCTGGTGTTTACCTGGTCGTTGAGCTTAGAGATGCTGATGGGCAACCAGTAAAAGGAGGGGTCGTCTCTTTTAGCTCAAAGATATTGCAAGGGTCATCATATTCATCTTATGGTGAGTTTGATGTTAATTCAGTTACGACTGGTTCTGATGGGAGAGCTTTTGTAACCTATTCTGCAAACAGTGGCAGTGGCGCAGTTGATAACCCTACTACTCCATTATTTGAAAATGTTGAAGTAATAGCATATTATGGAGATAATGTCGAAGCATCTACTAGGTTTGATGTTTATGGTTCAAAAGATGATGTTTGGCCTTATACATTTACAATGACTGCTCCAACTCCTGAAGAAATAACACTTGCAGCTGAAACTCCATCAAATCTTACCTGCAGATTGCTTAATAAGAATGGGACACCCGTCCGAAATGTGATCGTTCAGCTTGATGCTGGCGAAAAAGGATATATCGAAATTGATGATAACGTTGTTAGCTCTGACACCACAGATAATAATGGTGAAATCAGTTTTAGTTTTCAGGATTACGGTGAGCAAGAAAATATTGGAATAGCGACAGTTAAAGCCACATTTCAGCATCCTTCTATCAATGCATCAGTAATAGATTCTTCAACAATATCAATTGTCTCTGAAGTTGGTTTAGTCCAGGAGTGCACTTATGTTGAAATTCCTTCTTCAGTTCCGGATAATATAGTTGTCAGAGATGGTGGTGGAATTGAGTCTACTTCGATCAAAGCAAAATTGTATGATGATAATGACAATCTGATTGATGAGCCAAGGTTAGTACGTTTTGTCTTGAACCCAATAATGGAAGGTACCTACCTTGAAGAGCCAGGTGTTACTGATACAAGCGTATATACTGTGAATGGCATAGCAACAGTTTCAGTGAACAGCGGAACTGCGCCAGGTACAGTTCGAGTTGAGGTTAGTGTGGACTGCGATGAAGATGGTGATTACGAAATTAACGCAAATGCAGTTCCTGTAATCATTGCCTCTGGTGCCCCGTATTACATTGAACCAGAATATGATCCAAACTCAACAACACCTATCGGAGGTGGTTTTTATAAAACTCAATGTGCTGCCATTGTCTATGATAAGTGGTACAACCCTGTGGAAGATTCCACTTATGTTTATTGGTCAATCGATCCAATAGCACCAGATACACTAATCGATGCATTTGTTGAAGGCATTAGTTTTACTGGAAATGAAAATCTGGATGGCGACGCAAACAAAGGAGTAGCCTACAGTACTATTGTTTATTCAACGGATGCCATTGGAGATTTTGGAAGGGTGAAAGCAACCACATTTGGAGCTGATGGACCAGATGAGGATACGGTTGCAGACTCTGTTACCGCAATGATTAACGAAGATGTTGGTGATGCTGCTATGTTTTTTCTTCCTGGTGAGCTTTCACTAACAGCCAATGCTACCTACCATGATTTTTCATTACCGAATCCAACAGAGGAAGTTGAAATAACTATTACTGCAATCTTAATTGATTTTTATGGTAATCCAGTTGTAGATGCTCCAATTTCTTTTGTAGGTACTGGGGTTGAAGCTTGGAGAGAGGTTGGATATGAGCAATATGAAGATTTTGGTGTAGATGGGGTTGACGGAACAGAGGATTTTGGGGAAGATAATGATTGTTTTAGTTGGCGTGATTATGGCGCTGATGATGATCCACAAACCGCTGATATGGGAACGTTTAACGAAACGCATGATGCATTTGATACTGACGGTGATGGAGCATCTGATATTGCAGAAGTTTCAGAACCATTTGAAGATTTTGGTGTGGATCAAATTGAGGGCACTAATGATTTCGGTGAAAAAAATGGGAAATGGGATGGGTACAGCATGATTAACTGTGAACCTATAGTACGGACTGACCAAGATGGTTATGCTAGAATTAGAGCTGTTTTTCCAAGAGAATTGTGTATTTGGCAGGCTACTGATGAAGAAACGGGTATATGTACATTTGAAGATTTCAGTGCGACAATTTCTTCAACATTATTGATTCCTCAAATAACGACCAGTGATCCTTTGGACATACAACTAGTGAGAACTCAAACAACGGTGGGGTGCCCATAATGGCTAGTGATTTTAATCCTCAATTTCAAAAAATTGGCGAAATTTTAATTCATGCAGGCAAGATTGATGAAAGCCAGTTAAATAACGCTTTAGCAGAACAGAAACAAACCAATGAAAAAATTGGCCAAACATTAGTTTCAACTGGTGTTATTGACGAAGATGATTTCATTACTGCATATTCAATGCAAATGGGCTATAGAAAAGCAGATAACTTTCTTCTGCTTGAAGCTGATCAAGATGCAGTTGGATTAATACCAGAGGACTTTGCAAGGTCAAATTCGGTATTAGCGGTAAAAAAATCTGAAAATGCAATTACAATTGTAATGGAAGACCCGGAAGATATTGCTACAATTGATTCTGTTAAACGATTGACAGGTTTAGATCCTGATATTGTTGTTGCAGGTCCAGATCTTATCACCAAAGCAATGGATCAACTTTATGGCGAAATAACAAAAGCAGATAAAGTTGAGGAAGCGATACAAGGGATTACAGTCATCTCTGGTGATGAGGATTCATCAGAGGAAGTTGATCTTTCGCCTGAGAATGCCAGTGATGAAGATGCTCCAATAGTAAAATTAGTAAATCTTATTTTACAGGAGGCTATTAAAGAGAGAGCAACTGATATTCACGTTGAACCTCAAGAAGACAAAGTTAATGTAAGGATTCGTATTGATGGTGTGCTTCAAATAATTATGACGCCCCCGGCAACTTCGTTAAGCGGACTAGTGACTAGAATTAAGATTTTGTCTAAACTTAACATAGCTGAAAAAAGACTTCCCCAAGATGGTAGATTTTCAATAAAAACAGCAGCAAAAGATATCGATGTCCGTGTATCAATTTTGCCCACAGTGCATGGTGAAAAAATTGTGATGAGGCTCTTAGATAAAAGTGGATTTGATTTTAACCTTACAACACTTGGGTTTCCAAAAAAGAATCTTAGCGTATTTAAGAAGGTGATTAGCCAGCCTTACGGTATGGTAGTAGTATCAGGTCCTACAGGTTCAGGTAAATCAACATCACTATATGCGGCTCTAAAAGAAATAAAAGATGAGAAAACGAACATTATCACTGTTGAAGATCCTGTTGAATATCAATTAGAAGGTATAAGTCAGGTTCAAGTTTTTGAGGATATAGGTCTTACTTTTGGTTCTTCATTAAGATCTATTTTAAGGCAAGACCCTGATGTACTCTTAATTGGTGAGATTAGAGATGAGGAAACTGCAGATATAGCGGTAAAGTTTTCTCTCACAGGTCACCTTGTATTCTCCACGGTTCATGCTAATGATGCTCCAGGAACTTTAACAAGATTGTTAGATATAGGAATTGCACCGTTCTTGGTTGGATCCTGCTTAAATCTTGTTATGGCTCAAAGACTAGTTCGTAAACTCTGTGATAAATGTAAAGAACAATATAAGCCAACTTCTGATGAGCTAGCTTTAATAGGTTTATCATCAAAAGATGTAAAAAATGATCTATGCAAAGCAAAAGGCTGTGCAGACTGTAGAAATACCGGGTATAGAGGCAGAACAGCTATATTTGAAATGATTCCAATGTCTAGAGAACTAAGAAAGCTTGTATTTGACAGTGCAAATGAAGATGAGATCAGAGAGGCTGCAATGAAGAATGGTATGGTTACTCTTCGTGACGCTGGTAATGAAAGAGTCTTAGATGGGACTACAAGTATAGAAGAAGTCTTAAGGTCGACCGTTGAGGATTTATAGTGGCAGTTTTCCATTACTTAGTTAAAAATGATGAAGGTGCTAGATCAGAGGGCGATATACGTGCTGAGTCAATGGACCTGGCTCTACAAAAACTCACATCTAACGGCCAGATAGTTATAACGCTCAAAGAGGTAGACACCACTTTTGATTTTCTTGGACCATTTTTAGATGAAATAAATTTAACTTTCGAACGTTTAAAAAATCGTGTCCCATTAGCTAATATTGTATTTTTTACAAGGCAGCTAGCGACGATGTTCAGTGCTGGTTTGACCCTAGAAAGAGCAATCAGCGCTCTATCAATGGAAGAAAAGCATAGCAAGTTCAAAAAGATACTTACTGAGGTTGGGGCTAGTATTCGCAAAGGATTAAATCTTTCAGAATCTCTATCAAGGCATCCAGGTGTTTTTAATAATTTATTTGTTGCTATGACCAAAGCTGGAGAGGTAAGTGGTAATTTAAATGAGATTTTAGATCAGCTGGCCTCCTATCTTGAAAACCTAGATGATACTAGAAGAAAAGTTAAAGGTGCCATGACCTACCCTATTTTTATGGTGATTTTCCTAGGGTGTATGGTTTTGGCAATGTTTGTATGGATTATTCCAAAATTTTCTGAAGTATATTCTCAACTTGGTGCTTCGCTTCCGGGTGCTACAAAGAAAATGATGGATGCTAGTGCCTGGGTAACCGATAATCTTGGTTTTATGTTTTTTAATTTTATCCTGG
>JAYPIC010000045.1:0-12630 GCA_038127595.1 bacterium
GTCCAATACTCTCTTGAGGAAAAAGAGGGTGAAATAGTCGAGCAGATTATTAAAAAAGCGGATAAAAACAAAATAATTGTGATGAAAGCATCAGACATGAGTCCAATTAAAAGGTTTTTTAAGGGAAGTGTCCCTCTATCAGTTATGAATGAATGTGATGTGCCAATCCTAATTGTTAAGTAAATATCAAAAAGCGAGTTTAATAGGTATTATTTAATTAACTTTAAAAAAACAATTAAGGAATAAAATATGTCATCAAGCTCAAATCCAACCGAAGCTGCTTATAAAAGTGCAGTAGAAAAATTAGGTCTTAAGTCTAATATTGCTAGAGCTTTAGAGATACCAGATAGAGAACTTAAGGTGGAGATTCCATTTCGTAGAGATAATGGGGAAATTGATAGTGTAGTAGGTTACCGAGTTCAGCACAACAATACTCGAGGTCCTTTCAAAGGGGGAATTAGATATCATCATCATGTTGATATTGATGAAGTTAGATCATTAGCTACGCTAATGACTTGGAAAACTGCTTTGGTTGACATTCCTTATGGCGGTGGAAAAGGTGGGATTGGAATCAATCCAAGTGATTACAGTAAAGTAGAGCTGGAAAGAATTTCCAGGAAATTTTTTAGAGCCATTGATCCTATCATTGGTGTCAATATAGATATACCAGCTCCTGATGTAAATACAAATGCCCAGGTGATGAGTTGGTTCATGGACGAATACAGTCAAACACATGGCTATACGCCTGGAATTGTTACTGGGAAGCCACTTGAGTTAGGTGGGTCAGAGGGTAGAGAAGCCGCTACAGGTAGAGGTACTGCTATAATCACTCGTGAGGCTGCTGAAAAATGGAATATTGACCTAAAAGGTGCGAAAGTAGTAGTCCAAGGCTTTGGTAATGTTGGTTCATATGCTGCAAAATTTTTACATGAATATGGTTGTAAAATCATAGGTGTGAGTGACATCAGTGGAGGTCTTTATGCTCCAGATGGTTTTGATGTAGAGGAGCTTTTTGATTATAATTATAAGCACAGAACTATTGATGGTTATCAGTATGGTAAAAAGATCACAAACGAAGAGTTGTTAGCTTTAGAGTGTGATTTTTTAATTCCAGCTGCGTTAGGTAGTGCAATTAATGAAGATAATGTAGACTCATTAAATTGTAAAATTATAATTGAAGCTGCAAACGGTCCAGTCACCGGTGAAGCAGCTGACAAGTTATGGAAAAAGAAGATATCTATTATCCCAGACATTCTAACTAATGCAGGAGGTGTTACAGTTTCCTATTTTGAATGGGTACAAAACTTACAGCAATTTAAATGGCCTGAAGATGAGATTAATCAAAAGTTAGAGCAAAAAATGGTCGCAGCCTTCGACGAAGTCTTTTCTGTAAAACAAAATAAAAATGTCCCAATGCGTATTGCTTCTTTTATGGTGGCAATTGATCGCGTTAGTACCGCTTATAATTTGAGGGAAGGATAACTTTGTCCAGATATAAATTGATTTTATATTTTAATATTACATTATATAACAAATAAATTGACTTAAAATGAAAAGAGGAGAAACATGGAACTAATTCATCCAATTTTTAAATGGTTACATGTAGTAGCTGGGATAATGTGGATCGGCTTACTGTATTTTTTTAATTTTGTGAACACCGCTTTTGCTCCAACAATGGATGCAGATACGAAGAAAAAGGTTGTCCCAGAACTTATGCCTAGGACTTTATATTTTTTTAGAATGGGTGCGGCCTGGACTTGGGGTACTGGTATAGTGCTGCTTTACGTTATATATTGGGCTGGAGGTATGATGCCAGCAGATTTTACTTCGAATGATGTGACTGGTGAGTCTGCAAATATGTTCATACATTTTCTTCTACTTTTTACGTTTGTAGCTGTGTTTGCCTACGACGCCTTATATAAAAGCCCTCTAGCATCAAATATTAGAGCAGTTACAATTGTTAGTTTTCTTCTTATTACTGCTTACGTTTATGCAATGCAAACATTGGGCGGTTTCGAATACAGGGCAGTTAACATTCACTTAGGTGCTATGTTTGGAACGATAATGGCATTTAATGTTTGGTTTAGAATATGGCCTGCTCAGCAAAAAATTATAAACGCTATAAAAAATGGTGATGCTCCTGATGCAGACTTGTTGGCATTAGCTGGACTGAGATCAAAACACAATACTTATATGTCTGTACCTTTAGTTTGGACTATGCATAATCAGCATCATGTAACAGCTCCAACTGCACTTGGTATTCCAGCTGAATTCTCATGGGTTCTACCTATGCTGATTGTTATACTTGGATGGCACTTGGTTTTCCAGCTTTACAAGAAATCTGCAACAATCAAGGGTTTCTAGAGCTTAACTAATATTAGACTTCAATAGTAAAAAGCCCCAGGGAACTGGGGCTTTTTACTATCAGTGCACAATAAAATTTTGGAAAGAAAAAATGCTATAGTTCTATTACTGGTTGCCGGTGCGATGTGGTCTTTGGGAGGACTACTTATAAAAAGTATTCCTTGGCATCCGTTGGCAATATCGGGAATGCGAGGAGGTATTGCAGCCGTTGTCATTTATGCATTTTCAAAAGACAAGAAGATAATTATTACATATGATAAATTACTTGCTGCTTGCTTCTACACTTTGGTCGTTACATTATTTGTTATATCGAATAAATTAACAACAGCTGGAAACGCTATACTTCTTCAGTATACTGCTCCAGTATACGTAGCTCTATTTGGCTATATGTTCTTAGGCGAAAAGTCAACCCTAATTGACTGGGTAACAATAATCATTTTGCTAGGAGGTCTAGCATTATTTTTTCTTGACGATTTAAGTTTTGATGGGTATTTAGGAAACGCTCTTGCAATATTATCTGGAATGTCTTTTGCGGCATTGACCATTTCATTACGTAAACAAAAAGATAATAACCCCTCTGACTCCATTTTACTCGGAAACATTCTAACTTTAATAATTGGCTTGCCTATAATAATCAGTGAAACATCGTTTAACCTGCATTCAACTATTTTGATTTTAGTTCTTGGAATCATACAGTTAGGCGTACCTTATATTTTTTATACAACAGCGATAAAGCATGTAACAGCTCTAGATGCAATAATTTTTCCAGTTATAGAGCCAATATTAAATCCAATACTTGTTTTTTTTATTTTAGGAGAAGCCTTAGGTCCTTGGGCTTTTTTAGGTGGGTCATTAGTACTAGGCTCAGTCGTTTTCAGAGGATTATTAAAAAAATAAAAAAGGCTCATATTAGAGCCTCTTTCATTAAAGTTTAGTAGACATCACAGCCTACTAATGTTCAGATTTTTATTAAGTGAAATTCTAAATTTCTTTTAATTTTTCTTGAATTTCATCATAATTAGGCTCTTCTCCCGGACTTGGGGCAACCCATTTATATTTTACGTCGCCATTTTTTACAATGAAAACTGCTCTATTTGCGCATGTATATTCTTCAATTCCACCAAGACCCTCAAATAAAACATCATAAGATTTGATGACAGATCTATCTATGTCAGATAGTAAATCAAATTCAAGATTATATTTATCGGAAAATCCCGCATTGGCCCATGGTGAATCAACGCTAATTCCTAAAACCGTGGCATCAAGATCATTGAAAGACTTTAAGTTGTCTTGGAAAGTGCACATTTCAGTATCGCAAACTCCAGTAAAAGCTCCTGGATAAAATGCTATTACTACTGATCTGTCACTGAAATCAGATAATGAAACATCTTCTTTTTTCGTGTTTTTAAGGGTGAATTCAGGTGCTTTATCATTTAGTTCAATCATAATTATTCCTTTATTGTATTAAAATTCTCTTCTCAATTTACTGTTTTCATTTTAAAAAAATAATGATAAAGGAAATTTGTTTTTGTAAATAGTAACTATTCCTATTTAATTTTTGATATGAGATATAGTTACCAAAGAGAAATTATAAGAGAAATCATTTGCTCAACCAAATCACATCCAACAGCAGATTGGGTTTATTCAGAAGCAAAAAAGAAGATTGATAACATAAGTTTAGGTACTGTATACAGGAATTTGAAAACATTGGAAGAAATTGGATCGATCCAAATAATATATGATGAAAATTTGATTAGATATGACGGAAACACAGAAGAGCACCATCACCTTAAATGTAGTGAGTGTGGAGTTTTAATTGATACGAACATAAAATCAAATTTTGATGAAAAGGATATAGTTAGCAAATACAATTTCAAACCAGAAAAAACAAAATTTTTCATAATTGGAAAATGTAATAAACATAAATAAAAAGGAGATAGAAATGAGTTTAGATGGAACCAAAACCCATGAGAATCTAAAGGCAGCTTTTGCTGGAGAATCTCAAGCGAACAGAAGATACCTATATTTTGCTAGAGCAGCAGACATCGAAGGTTACCCTGAGGCAGCTGGAGTCTTCAAAAATACTGCGGACGGTGAAACTGGTCACGCTTTCGGGCATCTTGAGTTTCTTGAAAAAGGCGGTGCAGGAGATCCTGCTACAGGCTTAAACATTGGAGAAACTGAAGATAATTTAAAAGCCGCTGTAGCAGGTGAGACGTATGAGTATACAGAAATGTATCCAGGTTTTGCTGCGACAGCTAGAGAAGAAGGGTTTGATGATATTGCTGAATGGTTTGAAACTCTAGCAAGAGCTGAGAAATCTCATGCTGGAAAATTTCAAGAGACCTTAGATTCTTTATAAAACTAGATCTTAGCATCAATGGGCATATAGTCCATTGATGCTAATTTATTGGAGGTGATTATGCTTAATCATTCTGATACAAAAGATGCTATATACGACATTACTAATCCTAGCTACTGGGATAAGTCTTCTTTAGATAATGAGCTCAACAGAGTTTACGATATTTGTATAGGTTGTAGGCTTTGTTTCAACTTATGCCCTTCATTTCCATCATTATTCAATTCCATTGATGGCATTGGCGATGAAAAACGAAGAGAAGCTGAAACCAAAGGGATTGTAGAAAAAGAAGACTCAGACCGTGCATATTTAGATCTTCCTGAGGGTGAGCACGCCAGTGAAGCTAGTATTGAGGTTGATTTTCGTGGTGAAGTGACCGAGCTTTCTATTGAGCAGAAATGGGAAGTTGTAGATTTATGCTATCAATGTAAATTGTGTGATCCTATCTGTCCTTACACCCCCGGTAAAGAGCATGAGTTTGAGCTTGATTTTCCTAAGCTGATGACCCGTGCCCAAGCAATCAGGACAAAAGATAGGGGCTTAAAATTAAATGATGTTTTTCTTTCAAAGACTGATTTATTAGGTACATTGGGTTCATATTTTGGACCGTTAATTAATTTCGTTAATCGTATCAGTATTGTCAGATGGTTCATGGATAAGATAATCGGGATCCATAAAGATAGAAAGCTTCCAGAACTGGCCACTTTGACTTTTGAGAAATGGTTTAAAAATCATAAGTCTGTAGTTGAAGATCCAATTGATAAAGTTGTTATTTTCGGTACTTGTTATACTAATTCAAATGATGTAGACCTAGGCATAAGTGCTGTGGAAATCCTAGAACACAATAATGTGGAATGTGTTTACCCCAAACAGCAATGTTGTGGCGCGCCGCATTTAAGCCCTGGAGACTTTGATAGTTTCAAAAAACAGGCTGATCCTAATGTTGAAGAACTATATAAATGGGTTTCTAAGGGGTACAAGATTATAGTAACAGGTCCGCCTACATGCAGTTTAACTTTAAAATCCGAGTATCCCGATTACTTGGAAATGAGCGATAAAGTAAAGAAGATATCAGAAAGCACATATGATATATCTGAATATTTAGCAATGTTGAAAAAAGAGGATAAAATCAAAACAGATTTCAAAAACAGCATTGGAACTGTTAATTATCATGTGAGTTGTCATTTAAAAGCGCAGCGAATCGGCTACAAAAGCAGGGATGTTCTAAGAATGGTTCCTGACACGAAAGTAAATCTGATTAATCAGTGCAGTGGAATGGATGGAGGATGGGGAATGAAATCTGAGTTTTTTGAAGAGTCAATGAAAGTAGCTGATAGATGCGTAAATGATATTAGTGCTAAAGAATCTGATGTAGCTTGCTCAGATTGCTCTCTAGCCAGTCATCAGATAAAACAAGCTAGTGAAGAAAAAATTAAACCAAGCCACCCAATAATTGAGTTACATAAAGCTTATGGCTTTAATGATAGTGAAAGGAAATAATGATGAATACATTAATACAAAAATCTGATTTACTGAATATAATTGATTATGAAAAGCAGAGAGATACCTACAGGTCAGAATTAATTGATTACAAAAAAAATAGACGATTTAAACTTGGTCCAAATATCCTGATAACATTTGAAAATAGTAAAACGATGAAATTTCAGATACAGGAAATGATGAGAGCTGAAAGAATGGTCCATGATAGCCAGATTGAAGAGGAACTAAACGTTTATAATCCATTAATACCTGGTGGTGATGAACTTAGCGCTACGTTGTTCATTGAAATCACAGATCCGGAAAAAATAAGACCGGTATTAGACAGTTTTATTGGTCTAACTGAAGGTGTAAATGTATTTTTTGAAATCGATGGAGAGAAGGTAGTAGCAAAATTTGAAGAAGGAAGAGAAAAGGAAGATAATATAAGTTCTGTTCATTATATTAGATTTCCTTTTACCGAACAGCAAAAAAATAATTTTGTTGAAAATTCAAGTTCAATTTCAATTCATATAGACTATGGTGAATACAGCCACAGCATTGTGCTGGATGACAATATGAAAAATTCACTTGCTGATGATTTCATTTAAGGTTTAAACGTTTATTAAAAACATAGAAATCTTCATAGTTTAGAATCTTTTACTTTTTTTCTGTAAGCCTTACCTTTAGATAGTAATTCTAAAGGGTTTAAATGAAAGTTTATATTAGTGCCGATATGGAAGGCATAACTGGTGTAGCTCATTGGGACGAAGTAGATCACAATAAACCTCCATACTCATATTTTCAAGAGCAAATGTCTAAAGAGGTCGCAGCTGCATGTGAGGGCGCAAATTTAGCTGGTGCAAAAGAGATATTTGTTAAAGATGCGCATTACTCTGCAAGAAATATAATCCCATCATTTTTACCAAAAAATGTTAAGATTATCAGGGGATGGAGTGGGCATCCTTCATCAATGGTGCAAGAATTAAATAGTAAGTTTGATGCATTGTTAATGGTTGGTTATCATTCAAAAGCAGGAAGTGGTGGTAATCCATTAGCTCATACAATGTCTAGTTCAAAAATTGAACGGATCATTCTGAATGATAGGCCCGCTTCAGAGCTATTATTGCATGGTACCATTGCCTCAAAATATCACGTTCCGTTAGTCTTTGTTTCGGGCGATTTTGGCATATGCAAAGAGATAAGAAAGATTAACCCCTTAACAATAACACATTGTACAATGCATGGGGTGGGAGATTCTACAATAAGCATGCAGCCTGAACTTTCCATTATGCAGATCAAGAAAAAAGTTGAAAAAGCTTTGAAATTGGATATGAAATTATGTACGTGGGCACATCCTAATAAATTTAAACTAAAAATTCGATACATGAAGCACGTTGATGCCTATAAGGCGTCACAGTACCCAAGTGCAATTATGCTGAATGCAAAATCTATTGTCTACGAAAGTAAGGATTTTGATGATATTATGCGGTTTATATTATTTTGTGTTTAAATGAATGATTGGATAATAAAAAGCCCTATTCCTGTGGAATGTGATGTATTAAATGAGACGCTACAATTTCCATCAAGAAACATTTATTGTGTTGGCAGAAATTATAGAGATCATGCCAAAGAGATGGGAGGTGATCCAGAAAGAGAGAAACCATTTTTTTTTCAAAAATCTTCAGATATACTAGTAAAAAATGGCTCCGAGTTCATATATCCAAATGATACTAGCGATCTTCAATATGAGGTCGAACTAGTAGTAGCAATATCTCAAGATGCCTTTAAAGTAGGTTCAAGTGAAGCAAAAAATATAATATTTGGCTACGCTGTCGGAGTTGACATTACTAAGAGGGACTTGCAGAAAATTTCCAAAGATAGCGGGAAACCATGGTTTTCAGCTAAAGTTTTTTACGGTTCAGCTATGATATCTGATATAGTTCCAAAAGAGGATTCTTATTATCCTGAGGATATAAAAATTTCCTTAGAAGTAAATGGAAAAAGAAAGCAATTCACTGGTTGTAATAACATGATTTGGAATGTCTTCGAATTAATATCCATTTTATCCCAAACAATTCCTTTAAAAGCTGGCGACCTTATTTTTACTGGCACCCCTGCAGGTGTGGGGCAGTTGCAAAAAGGTGATGTTGTTGAAGCAAAATTAATTCAAAATAATTCTACTTCATTGTCATTCGTGGTTAAATAAAATATGAGAATATTATTTTTTTTCATCTTACTTTTTTCATGTAATGCTCAGGATCCATACGATTGGGTCAGATCGCTTCCGAAGCCTTGGACAATAGATGAAAGTGAGTATGATGAAATACTTCCAAATTTTATAAAATATTTTCCTGACTTTGATGATAGGCTAAAAGCCATTAACATATGGAGAATAGGTACTCCATATGGAATATTTAAATCTGGAGAGGAAAAAGAGCCAGATTTAGACCCAATATTGAGAATCGATACAACCGATTGTACTATACATGTCCTTACTAGTATTGCAATGAATTCAAGTAGAAGTTGGGGTGAAACAAAAAATAAGATGATTGACATTCATTATAAACCTAATGAGCAAAATATAAAGCAGCCTGAGTACAAAAATAGGTGGCATTATACATCTGATAGAATATTGAATAATCCATACACTGTAAATATCACAAATGAATTAGCCTCAAAAAATGAGCTTGAAGAAATCGAATTGACACTAAATGAGAAAAGTGATGGAAGTGAGTTTTTAAAACTAAACTGGAATTTGAATGGCAGATTCAAATTCATTCGTTCAGAATTTGTTGACGATCAGTTGCTTGAAAAATTACCACCAGTGTGTGGGGTTGCCTTTGTAAAAAAAGCATATGTAAAAAATGGAATTTTAATCGCTCATGAGGGTTTTGTGATTGATCAAAAAACCTTGATTCATGCTTCCTCTGCCAGTAAAAAAACAATTCAGGAAGATTTATTAAATTATTTAAGTGGTAAAAAAGAATCAAAATTTGACGGTGTAATGTTTTACAAAATATCTTCAATATAACATATTTCTGCAAGGCCTTGAATCTTCATAAAATCACTTTCTTTTATCTTATACTAGCTATAATGATTTTTTCTTGCAGTTCAGATTCAAAATTAGAACTAGTGAAACCGGCAAGGTTGGAGGTGGGTGATACAATAGCATTTTGTGCGCCCTCAGGATTTTTAGATTCTTCAAGAATGTCCGTAGCTAAAAAAAGGTTAATAGAAAAAGGATTCCACATAGTCTATGATGATTCTCTTTTCCGAAACTGGGGATATTTAGCTGGGAAAGATATAATCCGAGCTAATGAGCTAATGACATACTTTGAAGATAAAAGTGTAAAAGCAATTTTTCCTGGCACAGGCGGGTACGGCGCCACTAGAATATTATCACTTCTTGATTATAACATTATAAATGATAATCCAAAAATTTTTATCGGCTTTAGTGACATAACAGCTCTTCACATTGCATTTAATGGTCTATCAAAACTAGTTACTTTTCATACTCCTAACCCAATGTATGGTCTTGGTAGTGATAAAGGTCTAGAGCCTATATCCGAGTTGTATTTTTGGTCACTTCTTATGAACAGTGAGGATGATTATGAAATTCCATTTGATATTTATGGTGATTCTCTCAAAGTAAAAACATTGGTTGAAGGAGTATCATCGGGTATCCTTGTTGGTGGTAATTTGTCTTTAATTTGCTCTGCCATGGGCTCTATGTATGAGATATCTACAGGTAATTCAATATTATTCATCGAAGATGTTGGTGAGTCCCCATATAGAGTAGATAGGTATCTTCAAGAACTTAAATTGGCAGGTAAGTTTGATGGTGTCAAAGGGGTAGTAATCGGAAGGTTCTCAAGAAGAAGAAGCGAGGCACCTGATAAACCAACTGATTTTACAATGGAAGAGGTTTTTAAACAGTATTTTTCAAAATCTGAATTTCCTGTAATTTATAATTTTCCATCTGGCCATGGCGCTAAGAACATTTCCCTTCCATTAGGAATTCTCGCTGAGATAAATACAGATACTCAGGTATTCAGACTTCTTGAATCCCCTGTTAGAAATTAATGTTAAAATATTTCATTTGTTTGATTATCATGATGAACATGTCCTGCAGTACAAACCAAAGTGAAAATATTTTGAATGAAATCATCGATAGTATGGGAGCTGAATTTCCAAATGTAGTTAGAAGCCCAGAAAAACACCGTTTGCAGATCCTTTACACTCAAATAAATAGAAATCAAAAAAATGAACCCACTTTCAAAACATTTTCATTTGGTGTTGACAAATCTAGGTATTTTTACCCAGCTAGCTCAACTAAGCTTCCTATTGCAGTATTAGCTGTAGAAAAAGCTAGAATGATAAGTGAAATTGAT
This sequence comes from bacterium, assembly GCA_038127595.1. Classification (GTDB taxonomy): domain Bacteria; phylum Fidelibacterota; class Marinisomatia; order Marinisomatales; family UBA1611; genus TMED80. Next base: position 10,594 of record JAYPIC010000045.1, read on the forward strand.
ATTTATGATAAGTTTCAGATTTTGCCTGGGCCAGTTTATAGAAATGGCGTTAATAAGGATATTAGCTCTGAGACTGGTTATCCTAGTTTAGCTCATTCAATTAGGAATCTATTTATCATATCTGATAATTCAGCTAATAATTATTTGTATGACTTTTTAGGAAGAGATTTTATAAATGAAAGATTATGGGATCTTAGCCTTAATAGTACAAGAATAAGGCACCGTTTAAGTATTAGTCTTTCTGATGAGGAGAATAGATTTACTCACCCAATGAATTTTTATGATAAATCAAAAATTATTTATAAGCAAGAAAGTCAAATAGCTTCTATTCCTCTTGAATTGAATGTAAAAGATTACAAAATTGGTAAATATCATTTTTATGAAGGAGAGAAAAAAGAGGGCCCTTTAGATTTTAGTTCAAAAAATTATATGAATTTGCCAGAACAGCATGAGCTTCTCAAGCGTATAATATTTCCAAAAAATTATGCAAAGGAAGAGCAGTTTAGCTTAAGTGAAAGTGATTATCAGTTTCTATATAGAGAAATGTCAATTCTGCCTAGGCAGAGTGATTACCCTAGATTCCCAGATTATGATAAACATTATGATGGTTATTGTAAGTTCTTTTTATACGGCGACACTAAAGACAAAATCCCAGATAATGTAAAAATTTTTAATAAGGTTGGGCTAGCTTACGGTTTCGTGGTAGATAATGCTTACATTGTCGATACCAAAAATAATATTGAATTTTTATTGACTGCGGTTATTTACAGTAATTCCAATCAAACGATGAATGATGATGAATACGATTATGAAAAAATTTCTATACCTTTTCTTGCCAGCCTTGGAAGGAAAATTTATGATCTCGAGTTAAAAAGATATAAAAAAGTGTTTCCAGACCTTCAATATTTTAAAAATCTTTAGATCAATTTTATCTTACCTCCGACTATTCAAAGTCTTTATAATTAACTTATGATAAGAAATTATTTATATTTTGACATTTCGATTGCCTGAATTCTATATTTGAGCGTTATGAGCGGTTTCATAACATCAAAAAGAAAGGAAGTAAAGTGAAAAATTTAATAATTTTATTCAGTTTTATCAGTCTTTTATTGTCGAACTCTGTTGTGATTAATGCCATTAATCATACTAAACATGAAAACGTTTGGATCACAGCCAATGACAAGAATTTGATTAAATTATCAGATTTTGAAAAAATATCTAGGATTGCTCGAGTTTCTCCTGTGACAACATTAGCTGTTCACGTTGCAGATGAATTAGTTTTTAAGTCTGATTACAGATTTAGAAACGGAACCTTACATACAATACATATCGACGAACAAAGGGAAGTTGATCAACCTCAAAACAAATTTCGTGTAAGGGTAGAGCAATTTAATCCAACTTTAGATGAGCCATTTTATTCTTTGGACCCTTTGACTTTTCAAAGTCAATCTGTTGAATTAAATGATCAAGGCCAATTCAAAGATATCAAGGTTGAGCGAGACAACGCTGACATACTTGAAACTGCAAACGTACAAATTATTCACAATTCTCCATATCCAGTTGTGGATATTTATGTTGATGATGCAGAAGCACTAGGTGATGTACCATTTAGAGCAGCAACAGGAATGATACAACTTCCAATATCAACTACTGTAGGTATCGCTCCAGCCAATGGCGATGTAATCGCAAATTTTCCTTTTGCATTAGAAACTAATGGAAATTACGTAGTATCAGCATCCGGAATTTTAGGCAACGATGCGACTCCATTTGGCTTAGTGGCATCAGGCCTTGAGTTAGCAGCAGTAGATACCAATCATTTTGGTTTAAAAGTTTTTCATGGCGTAACAGATGCGCCTGCTGTTGATATTTATGCTAATGGAAATTTGCTGGTAGAAAACCTTGGTTACAATGAGTATGAAGGATACGTTCAAGTGCCTGTTGGTGATTATACCATTGATGTCACTGCTCATGGATCAGATCAGTCAGTAGCTTCGTTTGCTGCTCCTCTCTCAGGTTTTGGTGGAGGAACAGGTATTG
>JAYPIC010000046.1:0-395 GCA_038127595.1 bacterium
TCCGAGTTCAATCTAACTAAATCAATTCTATCACTGTAAGCATCTCCAGTTAAGCCATCTGCTTTTTGAATGATGTCGTTTATGAATAATCCAGGCGTAAAACCATAGACTCCAGGCCTATTAACAGCACCACTAATACTTACATATTTATCTTTATTTTCATTAATTTTATAAAAGATTATTTCATCACCATCATAGAGGCTATATGATTTTTCCTCTACCAAAAGTTTTTCAAAGTCTACATCAACGATTATTCTATCAGCGCCTTCATTTTCGCGGTTCTCTATCGGCACAATTCTATTAATCTGTATTCTTTTATGGTATGTAGTACTTTTCAAACCTCCAGAAAATTTTATCAAGTCATCCAAACCTTCATCATCCATTAATTCGTATAT
>JAYPIC010000046.1:453-12474 GCA_038127595.1 bacterium
CCGGCTGATTAATTTCTCCCATTACCTTAACAGTTTTTTTTCTTTTAGGTATAAAAACAACATCATCTAACTCAAGTTTAATGTCATAACCCTTATTACCTGTGATTAGATAATCATAAAAATCGATACTAGCTACTTCTTTATTAGACCTTAATAATTTTATGTCCCTAAGCGAACCTTTCACCGAGGGTCCATTAAAGTAGAATAGTGATGAAAAAAGAGATACTGAAGAGTTCATATTATATGCACCTGGGCGCGTTACATTACCAACGACATGAATTCTTTTAGGTTTGAGGGAGAATGCTCCAAGACTAACATCAAAATATGTATTCTGTTGAAAGCCGTTTCCATCAATGGTCGAGAAAGATTTTTTAAATAATTTTTTTAATTTTTGTTCAACTTTTTCAATGTTCAAACCATTAACAAATACTTGTCCCACATCATCTATAAAAATATATCCATCTCGCGCGACAACATATGTATTGATCTGCTCAGTCGCGCCCCAAAGCATAATTATAATTTCATCGCCCGGACCTATTACATAATCTGGACCTACAGATTCTAAGGCAGATTTATTAAAGCCACCGTAATTATTTTTAAATATGTCATAACCAAAATGTTTTAAACTAGCCTTATCATTGATAAATACGTTATTATCAGGAACATTAGAGTCATCATTCGAATCATCAATACTGTCTTCAGATTTTAACTTTTCATTTTCAAAACTCTGTGTTTGGTCTTGAGAAGATTCAAAGTTATTCAACTTATCAATATCTCTAAGAACTTCATCCCTAGTAATAACTGAACTACTTTTATTAGTTTGGTTAAGAACTTCAACGTCAGTTGACCTTAAAGCATCATTATCTATATTTTTTAAAATCTTGTTAACTTGAGATGAAGAAACACCAGCTTTGGCAGCTTCTTTTTTTAATTGATTTAAATTCTGAGAAAAAAGATGATTATTTATAAAGAAAATAAACAAAAACAATAAACACACAATAAACACATTTTTTTGCATTGCTGACCTAAGAATTAATATTAAAATTATATTATTTTTTATTAAAACATTTATAAACATATATTTTAAAAATAGTTTATAAATTGTTTACTTACCTCTACCAAAATTAAACAATAAATATATATAATCAAACCAATTTAAAATTGGTTCTTAATTAAATATTTAATATCAATTTTCTTAATGAAACTATAAAGTTTTAAATAAGTTTGACCTTAAAATTATAATTATTAAAATAATTGTAAATTGATATTTTAGTATGAATGAAATTTTTAGATATTAATTTTAATTTTAGCGGGAATGCCTGGGAATCGAACCCAGCTCTCAATATACTTGAGACAACGGTTTTGAAGACCGAGGAAAGCACCAGCTACTCAATCATTCCCAAAAATAAGTCATGATAACTTTGTCACTATGCTATTATCTATCAAAAAATTATTGCACTTACTTTTACCATTTCTATCAAAAACAAGTTTATTTCCTTTTTCATCGACCCACCCAACTATTCTGCCTGGATTTCCTATGATTAGTGCAAAATCTGGTACATCTTTTGTGATGACAGATCCTGCCCCAATTAATGAATATTGACCAATTGTACTCCCACATACAATAGTAGAATTAGCTCCAATTGAAGCAGATTTTTTGACCAAGGTTTTTTTATAATATTTTACACCTTTTTGCGGGAATTCGCTCCTAGGTGCAATTATATTGGTAAAAACCATAGATGGCCCACAAAAAACATAATCTTCCAATTCAACACCTTCATATACGGATACATTATTTTGTATTTTAACATTGTTACCTATTTTTACATTATTTCCTATGTTAACATTTTTACCAAAATTACAATTTCGCCCTATTTTTGAACCTGATTGCAAATGAGAAAAATGCCATATTTTAGTACCCTCCCCAATACTCACATTATCATCCACATAACAAGACTCATGAATGAAAATATTATCTTTTTTTTGCTGCATGGTCATGATAATCGAGGAGTAAGGTTAGCTGATGCTTTTTCAAGAATTTTTATTACCTCTAAACCATCCTTACCACTTGATATTTCTATTTTTTTATCCAAATTAGATATAAAATATTTTAGCTCATTTTCTAGAGGTTGCTCACTATCATAATCGATTTTTCTTACTTCCCCTTTAAAAGGGTTTGGAACTTTATTAATGAATTCAGCTTTATTGTTATAAAAAAGTAGAGGCCTATTGTTCAATGAATCCTCAAAATGCAACATTCCTTTAGAACCAATTATAACAAATCTATGTTCTTTAAAAGGATGTAGCCAGCTTACAAAAATATGGGCCATTTTTTTGCCATTATAATCAAAAGTTGTAATTGAAGTATCATGAATGCCTTTTTGCAAAATATCAATTCCATTGCAATTCACATTAGATGGACTGCATTCAAAAAAATAATTTAACAAGGCTATATCATGAGGCGCAAAACTCCAAAATACGTTCTCGTTATTTCTGAATTTACCCATATTTAATCTATTGCTATAAATGTATTGAATTTCACCAATCTCACCCTTTTTTAATAAATCCTTCATTTTTTTGAAAGCAGGATGAAAGAGCAAAACATGCCCAACCATTAAATTAACATTCATCTCTCTTGACATTTCACATAGAGCTTTTGATGAATTAAAATCTAAAGTAAGAGGCTTTTCGACTAATACGGGCTTTGAGCCTAAAATCACTTTCTTTGCTAATTCAAAGTGAAAAGCAGGTTCTGTTGCAATTACAAAACCATCGAACTTTTCAATGATATTGTCATCAAGATCATTATAAAGTTCGCAATTAGGAAATTTTTTTGAAATTAACTTTAATGTATTTTTATTTTTTTCGACAACAGCGCCTAAAGCATTTAAATCAAATAAAGTTTTAATATGGTTTTTCCCCCATCTACCAGCTCCTACTACACAAATGTTTTTTTTCACTTTAATTTGTATTTTTTTTAATTGTAATATTTTATATACCAATCGATAAAATGGTTAATGCCTTCCTCAATATTTACAATAGGCCTAAAGCCAAGCATTTTTTTTGATTTATCAATATTAGCATTAGTTATTTTTACATCGCCAGGTTTTATCGGCATTAATTTTATTTTTGCTTTTTTACTTAATCTTTTTTCAATTATTTTTATTAAATCAATTACTTTTTCTCTTTTACTATTCCCTAAATTAAAAATTTCATTTTGAAAATTTTTATCAATCGATGATCTTATACCTTTAATTATATCATCTATATAAGTAAAATCTCTCTCAACTTTTCCATTATCATAAATTTCAATTAGTTCATTATTTAATATTTTCTTAGTGAATGTAAAATATGCCATATCAGGTCTACCCCAAGGTCCATAAACAGTAAAAAATCTTAATCCAGTTGTATTCAAATCGTACAAATTATTATAAACATTAGCCATTAACTCATTTGACTTTTTTGTTGCAGCATAAATTGATATAGGATTATCAACATTATCATTCTCTGAGAATGGAACTTTTTTATTTCCCCCATAAACTGAGGAACTGGAGGCATAAATTAATCCTTTGACTTTATACCTTCTACAGCAATCAATAATGTTCATGAACCCATTTATATTTGAACCTATGTAAGAAAACGGATCAACTATACTAAACTGAACACCAGCTTGAGCAGCTAAATTAACTACTTTACCAGGCTTAAATTTTTCAAATATCTCATTTAAGCTGTTAAGATTTTTTAAATCTGCTATGTCATATGAAAAATTTGAAAAACCTTTTATTTTTTTAATTCTATCAATCTTTAAACTTTTTTCATAATAAGTATTTATATTATCGATACCATGAATAACATAACCATCTTGCAACAAAGACCTGCAGAGATGCATTCCAATAAAACCTGCAAATCCAGTAATCAATACTTTTTCATTACACGTAGTTTTTGACATTTTATCTAGTTAACCAAAACCAATATTTTAATTATCAATAAAAATCAAAGTGGCCTATAAAGCACCCTGTAGCTGACACCAAGTTTTGACTTAATATCTTTACCTATTTCTTCAGCTTTTCTTTTGGATTTATATCTATTTACCCTGACAGCAAAAAAAGTTTTTTCATTAGATTCTACCTTGTTTATAGAGACATCATGGCCGAGTTGATTCACTTGCAGCTTCAACCTTTTAGCATTATCCATACTACTAAATGCTCCAATTTGAACTACATATGGTCCTAGACTTTCGGTTTTCTTTTTAAAGCTAAAAACTTGAGAGAATTTGTTATCATTATTTTCAATATTAGTTTCTAATGCTGGAAACATGCTTTTTATAATTAGAGCATAATATTTTGCAGAATCAGCCTCTCCTATAGCATTAAAGCTATTAATCATTAAATCAGTTAGTCTTTGCATTTGAGGATACCTAGGATATTTTACAGGTAGATTTTTTAATAATGAAGCACATTGTGTATATAAGCCTCTTGCATAAAAATACTCCCCTATCTTCATAGCAGCCTCAGGAGCATGTATTGAGTTAGGGAAATTTTTTAGAATATACTTGTATTGCTTTAAAGCAGATTCCCCATCATCTGTCAAAAGAGCTTTCAAAAAAAGAACGCCAGAATCATTAGGATACTTTGACAATAATTCAGGTAAATTTTCCTTTACCCCATCTAATTCACCTTGTTCAATAAGAGAAAAATATAAATCAATATTTTGAGATGATAAAATTGAAAAAACAAAAGTAATAAAGATGAATTTATTCATTTGAGCTTTTAATAACTTTTAAAATTTCATCTATGTAATGTCCTAGTTCAGCGGGCGTTTTAGAGGATAAGGATAATTTTAACTTCATTAGCATTACAAGCACGGAAGGATTTTCTTCTAAGATAAATGAATCTATAAGGTCTATAGCAGCCTTATTTTCACCTTTCTCGTTTAGTACATTTGCAAGCCTCAGACCAGCATTTAAATCTTTTGGATTATTTTCAAGAACTTTTCTATAGAATTTTTCAACTTCGCTGTATCTTCCTAAATCGAAAAGAGCGGTTTCTATACTATCAAAAACTAGATGGGATTCGCTAGGCGATAATTCCATATATTTTTCCCAATATTCAACTGCTTTCACCAAGTCTCTATTAGCATATTTAATATCGCCTAAATATTTATATGGCATCCCAAAATCAGGTGATTCGGTAATTGCTTTTCTAAAAAGTATTTCTGCCTCTGATAAATTATTGTCACTTAAGTGTATTATGCCTTTTTGTAAAGTATATTTTGACAAATTAATCTCATCTTCATAACCTTTAGTCTTTTTTAAATCTTTTGCTTTTTTTTCCGCATATTCCCAGTCCTCAATTTCTTCGGCTATTGATAATAAAAATACATTTGCCCATAAATTAGTTTTATCCAGCTCAAAAATCTTTTCAGCTTCAATTTTAGATCTTTTTAGGTCATTATTTTTTTTATAATCAAGAGCTAGTGATTTAAAAATTTCTATTTTTGTTTCCTTATCCAAATTTTGTCTTACAGTAAGCATTTGATGAATTTTTATAGCTCTATCAGTATTTTCATCTCTTAATAGGTTTCCCAATTGCAGATATGCACTAATATGTTCAGAATCATTTTTTACTAGAGTACTTAAAAGGTTAATTGCTTTTCTTTTGTTAGATAAAAGCATAGCATTTAATGCTTCCATATAAATAGTATCTATTTTTTTTTTATTTGAAGGCTTTTTAAACTGAAAATATGCAAAGATTGCAACAGTGAACGTTACTGTAATTAATATAACAATGTAAAGAGAGTCCAATATCAATAATCCTCTTCATCAACGGCCTCATAAATGCCCTCATCTATAGCAACATTTCTTAAATCGTTCAACTCATCAGTTAATATTCTGTTTTTATTTTGAAGGCTTTTAATTTGGGATTTATTGGAAATAATTATAAAAACCGATGCTATAAATCCTGCTGCAACACCAAATAACAGATTAAATAAGAGAATGACATTTAAATAAGCATCGCTCAAACTATAACTAAAGAAGAAGATATCAACTTTTTCGTTTGAATTTTGCGTCATAAAAACAATAATTATAAGGTTAAACACTATTAATAAAAAAATTTTGATTAAATGCATTAAGCCGCCTTTACTTTTTTTATTATTTCACCATACAAAGTTATACCTTTAGACTTTGTAATCAAAACAGGGACAATATCATTTATATTAAAATCTAATCTATTGAAAATCACCCACTTATTAGAGTCTGTTCTTCCTGCCCATTTACTTTCATTTCGTTTACTCTTTTTTTCAATTAATACATCAACCACTTTATTTACATAGGATTGATTTCTTAGTTCTGTATTAAATTTTTGTAGTTCTATTACTTTAGCTAATCTATCCTGCTTTTCATCTTCTCCTAATTGGTCATCATACTCGATAGCTTTTGTACCCTTTCTTGGTGAATATTTAAATGTGAATGCAGAATCAAATTTAACTTTTCTCATAACTTCTAAAGTTTCATTAAAATCTTCCTCAGTCTCTCCAGGAAAACCTACAATTATATCAGTGCTTATTCCTACGCCTGGAAGACAAGTTCTAATTTTTTCCGCCAATTCAATGAATTTTTCCTTAGTATATGTCCTGTTCATCCTTTTTAATATTCTATTTGAGCCGGCTTGCAGGGGTAAATGTATATAATTACATATATTATCATGTTTCGCCATAATATCTAGTAATTCCTCATTTATATCCTGTGGGTGAGGAGATGTATATCTAATCCTTTTTACATCTTCAATTTTTGCTACTGCATCTAGCAACTCAGGAAACTTTTTATCATTATAATTATATGAGTTAACATTCTGACCCAATAATGTAATTTCACTAAATCCATTACTAGTCGCTTTTTTGACTTCCTCTACAATTCCCTCAACACTCCTGCTACGCTCTCTACCTCTGGTAAATGGAACAATACAAAAAGTACAAAATTTATCACAACCTCTCATGATTGTCACCCAAGCATTAACTCCATCTTTACGACGCGGAAACAAATCATCATAAACCTCATACTTGGATAATTGAGTATCTACTAAACTTTCTTCATCTTTTTCATGACGTTTCAATATTTCTGGGAGTCTTCTATATGAATCTGGGCCTAAGACTATATCCACATAAGGCTTATTTTCTAAAATATCATCTTTTAAGCTTTGAGCCATACAACCTAGTACGCCTATGATCATAGATGGCTTTTTTCTTTTTAATAAATTATATCTCCCTAACAATGAGTGGACTTTATCTTCAGCATGTTCTCTAATGGAGCAAGTATTTACAAATAAAATATCGGACTTATCAGGGTTATCTACTTTTTGAAATCCTTGATCAACTAAAAGTGTTTCGACTAATTCACTATCAGACACGTTCATCTGACAACCATATGTCTGAATATGATATTTTTTTTTCAAAAATTAAATAATTAGTTAGGTTTTAATTTTTATGTTGGGTAAAAAAGAAATCAGCCGGGTTCTTTGGAGTACCTTTATAGTGCACTTCATAGTGCAAATGTGGTGCAGTAGACCTGCCAGTGTTACCTGTTTCACCAATTACATCGCCTCTTTTTACTTTTTGCCCATGCCGAACAAATATCTTAGATAGATGAGCAAAAGTAGTAGAGTAACCTGAGGCATGATTTAATTTTATATGGTTGCCAAAGCCTCCAATATAATAAGCTCTTTTTACTACACCATCTGCAGGAGCAAATATTGGTGTGCCTGTTGGAACTGAAAAATCTTGTCCTTGATGAAATCTGCGCACAGCATCAATGGGATCTTGCCGATACCCAAAACTAGAATTTAAATATCCTCCGGAAACCGGCCTAATTGATGGTATATGCCTTATTCGATCTATATCACTTTTCACCTTTTCATATATAGTCTCATAACTAGCTAATTCAAAGTTAACCTGCCTTGACAATTTTTCAATATCCAGTTGTAGTTCTGAAATTTCTTTACTAACTGCTGGAGCTAAGTTATTTAAAATTTTATTATCTCTAAAATCAACACCACCAACTCCAAGTTTTTTGATATCAATGTCAACATCTGGCATACCTGCATAGGCTCGGACTGCTTTGTCTTTTTGCTCAATATCTAAAATTTGATTATCAAGTTCTCTAAGCCTACTTTGAATACCTTCTATATTGCTAGTTACGGCATTATAATTTGCCTTAAACTCTTTTAATCTTTTATCATATAGGGTTTTACTAGCGTAATCAGCGCCTATTAATAAAAAAGAACATAACACGATCAGAGATACACTAATCAATCCAATTATTTGGGCATTAGAGAAATGTAGCTGGTTTACTGTATCTTCTGATTCAGAGTGAAGTATGTATTTTTTATTCCAAGACATATAACAATGTGCGTATTTTAATATTTAAACAAAATTCGATAATATTACACAAATTAATAGTTACTAAACAAACCTTAATTTCATTCTTCTTCTTCATTAGAAATTATGCCAGTAGATTGATAATTCTCTTCAAAATCGCTATCATCTATTCCATATTCCTTCTTGATAGTAATAATTTCTTCATCTTTTTCAGAAATTTCGATTGAATATTTATTTATTTTTTCTATTAAACTAAAGTACTCAACATCTCCTGTGAAATTCGAGACATTGCTTTCATTTGTTTTTTTAAAAACTAATCCACCTAATTTTTCATATACTTTATTCTTTTCCTTTTGTAGCTGAAGAATGTCAAATTTTAATTTTGAAATCTTTGTGAACTCTTCCCCTTTTGCAACAGCCACTCTACTTATTTCTTCAGCTTTCTCAACAGCAGACACACCCCATTCTTTCATATTATCTTTTAAGTCATCCCAAAGCTTATTCATTTTTTTTCCTTAAACATTTATAAAAATTAAAACTTACAAAAAATAAAGAGAAATAATTTATTTTCTAAGTCTTCTATGAATTTATCTGAATTTGATTTACAAATTTTAATTCTTCTACATCTTTAAGTTCACCAATTAGCTTCTCATCTATTGGACTATCAAGTCTTATAACTGCAAATGCTAGCTTTTCTTTAGAGTGCTGACTCAGTAAGTAAGCCCCGATGTTTATTTTATTTTTACCGAGAATAGTTCCTACTTTACCCACAACACCAGGCACATCGTCATTTTGAATAAAAAGCAACGTGCCCTTTAAATTCACTTCCATCTTATAACCCATAAGATTTACTAATCTAGGAAGGTCATCATTAAAAACACTTCCTTCAAAAATAATATCATTTTTTGCCACAACTCTTGCGGAAATTAAGTTAGAATAATTTGAATCTGACGTTAAGTAATGAATAGACAGCTCAATTCCAAGTTCTTTAGCAATTGTCTCAGCATTAATAAAATTAACTCTTTCAGGTACTCTATTTTGCAAAAGGCTTCTTAGAAATGACAATGATATCGGTTTAATTTGGTCTAGTGTACCATAGCAATTGATTTCAACACTCCTTATTGGTCCCTCTGAAATATTACGATGAATAATACCTAGGTTGTCAGCGAGATCAAGGAACGACGAAATACCTTTGAGTTCAGAAGAGTCCTGTAAAGGAAAATTCACAGCATTTTCAAGATCTTCATTAATTAAATAATTTTTTATTTGATTACAAATCGCTGTACTTACCCCAGCTTTTGCCTCCTTTGTTGAGCCACCAAGATGTGGCGTTAAAATTAAATTAGGAGCATTAAGCAAAGGATTGGTTGATTCAATGGGCTCATTTTCAAATACGTCTAAAGCAGCTCCGCCGATATTACCCTCATGAAGTACTTTCGCCAAATCAGATTCATTAATAATACCACCTCTTGCAACATTGATAATCCTAGCTTCTTTTTTCATTTTGTTAAACATTTTATAATCAAATAGATTTTTTGTGTCCTTGGTTAATGGTATGTGTATAGTAATGAAGTCAGACTTTTCAACCAACTCATGCAAATCAAGTAGTTCTATTTCATCTGATCTAAACATCCCTTCTTTAATAAATGGGTCAAAACCCAAAATTTTCATATTAAAGCCTAGTGCCCTTTGCATTACTTCCCGTCCAATTTTGCCCAGTCCAATTATGCCAAGAGATTTAGCCCTTAGTTCAGATCCAATAAATTTATGCCGGTCCCAATTCCCGCTTAAAATTGAATGGTGTCCATAACTAACATTTCTCGATAAAGATAATAATAAGGCCATCGTATGTTCCGCTGCACTTATTGTATTTGCATCTGGAGTATTCATCACAACAACGCCTTTTCTAGTGGCAGCAGAAATATCTATATTATCAACACCAACTCCAGCTCTTCCAATGACAGCCAATTTATCAGCTTTATTGATTATACTTGCATCAAGTGTTGTACCACTTCTAATTACCCAAGCATTTGCCGTTGGTATATGTTCGTAATTTTCATCAATGGTGGAATTAGTAGCATCAACCACATCAATATTATTATCATAAAATATTTTTAAACCATCATCAGATATAGGATCTGAAACAATCACCTTCATTTATAATTCCTTTTATAAAAATAAAACTATTGGGATATACGAATTAAGTTTAAAGCAGAGCCCGCTTTAAACCACTCAATTTGTGCTTCATTAAAGGTATGATCACATTCAATACTTTCAGATGAACTGTCGATATGAATCAGTTCTAATACCAGTCTACGCCCAACACTGAATCTATCTAAATCAATAAGATTAAAAGTGTCATCTTCTCTTATTTTATCATAATCACTCTTATCTTTAAATGTCAAAGCAAGCACTCCCTGTTTTTTTAAATTTGTTTCATGGATTCTAGCGAATGATTTTACTAAAACCACCGCCACCCCAAGGTGCCTTGGTTCCATAGCAGCATGCTCTCTGGAGGAGCCCTCTCCATAATTTTCATCTCCAACAACTATTGATTTAATTCCAGCCGATTTGTAATGCCTAGCTACTAATGGAACTTCTTCATATTTTTCATTTATTTGATTTTTAATTGAGTTTATTTGGCCGTTAAAAAAATTTGTTGCACCTGTGAGAAGGTTATTTGAAATATTATCTAGGTGCCCTCTGTAAAAGAGCCAAGGCCCGGCCATAGAAATGTGGTCTGTGGTGCATTTACCTTTTGCTTTAATCAATAATTTCATTTCCAAAAAGTTTTTGCCATCCCATTTTGCAAAAGGTTCAAGAAGCTGAAGCCGTTTAGAATCTTTACTGATTTCAATTTTAATATTTTCAGAAACAAAGTCAGATGGATCTAAAAATCCATTATCTTCAACGTCAAAACCTTTGACAGGTAGTTCTGTTCCATCAGGCTCATTTAGAAAGACTTCTTCACCATTATCATTAATAATACCATCTTTTAATGGGTTGAATTCTAGACTTCCCGCAATAGACATGGCAGTCACAATCTCGGGGGACGCCACGAAACCATGAGTATTTGGGTTTCCATCAGCACGTTTTGCAAAGTTGCGATTAAATGAAGTGATTATTGAATTCTTTTCATTTTTGTCTGCTCCATCCCTGTCCCATTGACCTATACACGGACCACAAGCGTTTGCTAATACAGTACCACCAATCTTAATAAAATCATTTAAGATTCCATCTCTTTCTACGGTAAATCGGACCTGCTCCGATCCAGGGGTAATAGTAAAGTCAGATTTAACAGTAATATTTTTATCACTAGCCTGCTTTGCGATTGAAGCTGCTCTAGACAAATCCTCGTAAGAAGAATTAGTGCATGACCCTATTAAACCCACATCTAACTTAAGAGGCCAATTTTCTCTCCTCGCTTTTTCTCCAAGTTCAGAAATTGGAGTTGCTAAATCAGGTGTAAAAGGTCCATTGACATGAGGCTCTAGCAAACTAAGATCAATTTCAATTACATCATCATAAAATTTTTCAGGTTTATCATAAACTTCTAAATCTGCTTCTAAATAAGGTAAAATAGTATCTGCTAAAACAGCTAAATCTTCCCTAGATGTAGCATTAAGGTATTTAGACATGCTGCTATCA
>JAYPIC010000047.1:0-12303 GCA_038127595.1 bacterium
AAATTTTAAATTTTATTTTATCGCCTGACCTCAAGTCTTTTTCAGCTATGATATCTCTTATATCAGATGGCGAATTTACCTTTTTGTTTGCTGCAGTCACAATTATATCTCCAATAGAAATTCCTGCTTTTTGGGCAGGACTATTTTTATCCACGTGTACAACAATAACGCCATTTCTAAATGGAATGTTTAAATGTCTTATCAATCCCCTGGTAAGAGGCTGCACCACTAAGCCAGTTGTGAAACTTCTATCAATACTTCCTGAAGTTTTTAATTCTTTCGCTATTCTTTTTGCTGTATTAATAGGGATTGCAAAACCTATCCCAATAGAACCTCGATTATGATTTGATCCAGTGAAAATAAATGTGTTTATGCCAATAACATCTCCATTTGCATTGACTAGCGGTCCTCCTGAATTACCAGGGTTTATAGCTGCATCAGTTTGAATCATATTTTGCAAAACTCTTCCAGACTCTCTCTGCATTCCAAAATCCATATGATTAGCGCTAATTATTCCAACGCTTGCTGTAGGTTGGTTACTAATACTAAATAACTCAAATGGATTACCTAAAGCAATTACCCACTCTCCAATGATTAAATCATCAGAATCTCCCAAATCTGCGTATGGAAAATTTTTACCATCTAAACGCAATAATGCCAAATCGGAGGTCTTATCAATGCCTACAACTTCAGCATCAAAGGTTTCACCTCCAGACAAAGTTACAGTTATTTTAGAAGCTTTCTCAACTACATGAGTATTTGTTAAAACGTAACCATCAGGACTGATAACAACACCGCTGCCAGAGCTTTTCACAGGGTATATTTCAGGTGGAAAAAAATAACGAAAAAACGGATCAGGTGAAGAATAAGCACTTACAGTTTGTTCAACATTTATGCTCGCAACAGCAGGCCCTACCCTCTCAATTGCTTTGGTAATTGCAGTTTTACGGGAATTATAAATGTCCGATTGACCATGCAATAAGCTAAAAATCAAAATAAATGCTGTAATGTATAAGGGATTATTTTTAATCATATTCCACATCTAATAATTGTAGACCACAGGATGGTGCTTTATGAATTTGAACATTCTTTTGTGGTTCATGCAACAGGGTTTTAAAATGTTTTATGGAAAACATACCTTCAGATACTGCTACCATCGTGCCAACTAGATATCTTATCATATGATGCATAAATCTGTTTGCACATACTTTATACGTTAGCATTTTTTTTTCTATTTCCCATTTAGAATAATAGATGTATGACCTAGTATTTTTCATTTCTGGATTATATTTTGAAAAAGATAAAAAATCATGTTCTCCAACGATATAATCTGCTAATTGATTTAAAATTTTTATATCAATGCTATCATTTTTTAACCAAGCTTGGTTACGATATAACATAGATTTGCCTGTATATATTTGGTATTTATATGTTCTATTTTTTGCATCAAATCTAGAATCGAACCTATCATGTGTTTTACATAAAGACATGATCTTACAATTTTCATCAGTATAGTAATTCAAGGCATTTTTAAGTTGGTTTTCAGTTAAATGGGTATCTAATTCAAAATGTGCAACTTGACCGATTGCATGCACTCCGGCATCCGTTCTACCAGAGCCTTTTACAGTTATACGGGATTTAGATCTAGCTATAGTCATTAACGCATTTTCAATATCTCCCTGTACTGTCTTTTGATTTTTTTGCAATTGCCATCCTCTAAAAAATGACCCATCATATTGAATTACTATTTTATATTTATGCAAAAAATATTTTTTAAAACTCTAAAAATAAACCATATCTATAAATCCCATTTGATCTTTGGATTAATGGTTTCAGAGAAAGAGTACTATCCTTATTAATGTTTAAAATATATAAAGTATTTATACTTGAGATTATATGATTCATTATTATACCTCCAACTAAAAATTTTCCAACAAGAAAATATTTATCACTTTTTATTCTCATGTTCTCAAATTTTTTTCTCTTAATATGATCCGACTGCCAATCCCATGGGTGGTCTGACCATTGCCCCCCTTTAGAATCTCTCATTCTTAGATGTTCAGAATCATAGTCATTATTAGTATTATAATTACCAATATCCGTCCAGTATCTGTCGTCAGTTGGAGTAGTTGCTCCAGCATGCTTTGCAGCATACGATATGTATTTATGCTCGATTAGATAAGATGTTTTAAAAGCTGAATAACAAGCAGCAAATAGCACAATTTCAGAATGCATAAAAAATTTTGATGATTTATGATAACCCAAATCTCTCTCGCCTGAGCCAGGCATTAAAAAAGATTTAGCTACAGGGTGAATAGGAGAGAGACCATAACAAAGACTAGAACAAAAAAGTGTTATTAAAAATATTTTCTGCATTTGTATAATATTACAATCAAAATAATGATCGAGATAATTATAGCAAATATATCTCCATATTTTGTATAAAAGCTTCCATTTTTGTTAGAACTTAAACTCTCAAAAATTATTTTTTCTTCATTTAATTGCACTTTTGTTTTAATGGACCCATCAATATTGATAATTCCAGAAATTCCAGTATTTGCACACCTTATAATGGGTATGCGATTTTCAATAGCCCGAAGTCTCGCCAACTCAAAATGCTGATAAGGACCAAATGAACTGCCAAGCCAACCATCATTTGCTTGAATGATTAGAAATTCAGCTCCTTTGGAAACAAATGTTCTAGATATCTTTGGAATTGAGGACTCATAACAAATTAAATTTGAAAATAAAAGATTTTCATGCTTAAATACCTTATAATTATTACCTGATTTGAAATTTCCTCTATCTATATTGATATTTAATTTTGTTAATGGGTGAAAAATAGAAGGTATTAAATCGTACTCGGCGAATGGTACTAAATGTATTTTTGAATATAACTCATATTTTTTTTGCGGAATAATAAACATAGAGCTATTGTAATAATATCTAAAATTATTTTCAAAAGATGTATGTATTGTGCCTGTTAACAATGGTATATCAGAGCTGTTTACCTTGCTCTGCAAAGCACCCCTTGTTCTATTATCTCTAACAAGATATGAGGGTAACGCAGTCTCTGGAAAAACAATTAGATCTGGTTTAAATTTTATGGATTCTTGGTGCAGAGAATCCATAAAAGCTATAATCTTTTTTTTGTTTAGCCACTTAGTATTTGGATTAACATTTGGTTGAACGACAGCAACACTAATTTTTTGGTTCGATTTTGGTAAGGACAAAATTCTTCCTGCTCCGGCAATAGATAATCCAATTATAATAAGTAAAATAAAAGACAATCCCTTTAATAAAGATATCTTTTTTTGAACAACATTATATAATATTACATTAAATCCAATGATGAAAAATGATACACCATATGTACCTGTTACTTCAATGAACTGAATAAAATAAATGTAATTTGACTGAGTGAGAGCAAGGTTTGACCAAGGAAAACCCAAAGCACCAAAACTTCTTACTTATTCTATTAATACAATGATGAAAGGGAAAAATATATTACCTGATATATACTGGTCTCCTTTTGAAATAAGCGAAAACAATAATCCTGCTCCAGCCCAAAAAAAAGCAAGGTAAAAAACCGCAGCAAATAAGCTACCAAGAACTGTTAAGAAATCAGCACCAGAATTAACACCAATCCAATAAAAAGCAGTTAGATTAAATGATAAACCAAATATGTAACCGTAAATTATGTTTTTTCTAAAATGTGAAATATTAAAAACATGAATAAGCGGAACAAACGAGCCCCAAGCTAAAAAGCCAAGCCCAAGAGGGTGAAATGCTAAACCAGTAGTAAATCCAGAGATTATAACTTGAATCAATGGATTAATATTTAAAAAAAAATTCAATTATTTATTTTATCCAAATGTTGTTGCAGTATGATTGCAGCTGCACGCATATCAACTTCAGATTTATTATGTCCAGTTTTTACATTTTGAACAACCATTGATTTTTTTGCAGTAACTGAACTTAGCCTCTCATCTTCATAAACTATTGGTATATTAAATACCATAAGAGAAGATTTGAATTCTCTAATCTTTTTTGTCTGAGGTGAATCTACTCCACTCATATTCAGTGGTAAACCCAAAACGATAGTTTCTACATCAAATTCATTGATAAGTTCTTCCAGCTGGCTTAATAAATCTTTCTGATTATTAAAAAATAAAGTTTTAAAAGGGGATGCTATAAAATTTAACTTATCAGATAATGCTATCCCAACTCGCTTACTGCCCAAGTCAATTCCCAAACTTCTACCCATTGAATTAAATCGGCTTTTTTAGATGCTCTTTTAAAAGTTTTCCTGGTTTAAAATGTGTTTTTTTATGTGCAGGCACGAAAATTTCTTCATTAGTTCTTGGATTTCTTGCTTTTGGTTTTGCTTTAGCCGGCTTACTTTCAATAACTCCAAAATTTCTTACTTCCACTCTAATGTAATCATCATCTTTGCATAATAGTTCTCTTACTGCATTAAATACTTCATCAGTGTATATAATTGATTTTCTTATACTTTTATTAAGATTTCTGCTAACAATTTTTGCTATATCTCTCTTAGTAAACGTTTTAACTTGCATACTATTTCCCTATTCTCTCTACCTTATCAACGTGGTTAATATTATATAGTTTTTTTATTAATCTATCTAATTGCCTTTTATTTTTTATTTGAACTATAAAGTAAGCAGTAGCAACTGCACCATTTACTTTAATATCTACACTAGCAATATTTATATTCTGCCCTCCAATACATTCTGATAAATCTTTTAATAAACCTTTGTAGTCCATTCCTACAATTTTTAACCTAGAATTAAATATTGCATCTCTTGGTAAATTCCAATCAACGTCAACTAATCTATCCTCATCTTTCGTAACAAGTGGAAGACTATGACAACCCATTCTATGAACAGTAAGGCCTCTGCCCCTTGTTACAAAGCCGATAACATCATCTCCCGGTATAGGGCTGCAACATTTACCATATTTAATCATTAGATTATTGATTCCATCTAATATAATTCCATCTTTAGGACGCAAAACATTTTCAATTGCATCTCCAATCTTTTTGTATGCTGAATCAGTTTTTTCAAAGTGAGTGGGATTTATTTTTTTATGAATTTCTCTGAATGTTATTTTTCCTTGACCAATTGATGAAAGATATGACTCTTGATCACTAAAACCAAAATTATTGAAGGCTCCTAGATATAGGTCTTTTTGACCATATATTTTCAACCTCCTTAAAGTCTTAAATAATATTTCTTTACCTAATTTCATGCTCTCAGCCCTGCTTGTACTTTTTAGATATTTGTTGATAGCATTAGCAGCTTTACTGGTCACAACGAACTTTTTCCAGTTTATACTGGGCGTTTGTTTTTTACCCGTTATAATCTCAACAATATCACCACTTTTTAGTTCTACGTTTAAGGTTACTAGCTGATGATTAACTTTTGCACCTAAACAGTGCATACCTACTTGCGTATGAACTTCAAAAGCGAAATCAACCGGAGTAGAACCTGCAGGCAATTGAATCAAATCGCCTGCTGGAGTAAACACATATATTTCTCTATCAAAAAGATCTATTTTTAATAAGTCCATAAATTCTTTGGGATCACTCGATTCATTTTTTAAAATGTCTATCAATTCTCTCAACCATTTAATATCAGAACCTAAGTCATTGGCTTCCCTTTTCCCCTCTTTGTATAACCAATGAGATGCTATTCCAATTTCAGCTGTTTCATCCATTTCTGATGTTCGTATTTGTATTTCCACCATTTTTCCATCAGTTCCGATGATAGTTGTATGTATAGATTGATATCCATTTGATTTTGGCGTTGCTATAAAATCCTTAAATCTTTCTTGGACTGGAGTAAATATGCTATGAACAACACCTAAAGCGGAATAGCAATCCTCTATTTTATCAACGATTATCCTAATAGCGTAAATATCATATATATCCTCGAATGCTTTATTCCTATTAAGCATTTTTCCATAAATTGAATAAAAAGATTTTGATCTGCCAAAAATATTACAATCCATTTTATATTTTTTTAGGCCGTTTGATATCGGCTCTATGTAACTATTGATTAGCTTTTTTCTTTGCTTATTTGTTGTTTTAAGTTTTGAAGCAATTAAATCATATTCATCTTTGTTAAGTACCTGAAAGGCTAAATCATCTAATTTAGATTTAACACTAGCCATTCCCAATCTGTGTGCTAAAGGAGAATATACATCTCGAGTTTCTATTGCAATTCGCCTTTGTTTCATTCTTGGCATATGAGTTATGGTTTTCATATTGTGCATTCTATCTGCAAATTTTATAATAATTACACGAATGTCCTTAGCCACAGACAATAACATTTTCATAAAGTTTCCAGCCTGTTTTTCTTTTCTAGTACCAAACTCAATACCACTAATTTTAGTTAGACCGTCAACAAGATTAGCAAGATCTTTATTGAACTCCCTTTCAATGTCTCCTAACGTAATATTAGTATCCTCTACAACATCATGAAGTAGGCCCGCCATTATAGTAGTATAGTCCATATTCCAACCAGCTAATGTAACCGCTACTTCGACACAATGGTTAAAATAAGGCTCACCAGATTTTCTTTTTTGCCCTTCATGATACCTACTACCAAACTCAAATGCTTTCCAGAGATTATCCTTTATTTCCTCTTTGTTTAATTCTGGAGGGATATGTACTTGACTATAAAGCTCCAGAAATTGCTTGGGATAATCTCCAAAAAACTGAGGTACTAATTTTGCTAAAGGGTTTTCCATTAAAGTTTAAAAAGGAGCATCAGTGTTTTGTGCTAAATTTTCAAACCTAGTATATCTATTAATATAAGTCGCTTCTACTATTCCTGTAGGCCCATTACGTTGCTTTGCGATAATAATCTCTGCCTTACCCTCATCCTCTTCATCTCTGGAATAAACCCAAGGCCTAAATAGAAAAAGCACTACATCTGCATCTTGTTCAATGGCGCCACTCTCTCTCAAATCTGAGAGTTGCGGACGTTTGGATCCTGTTCGCTGCTCGACAGCCCTAGAAAGCTGAGATAAAGCAACTATGGGAACATCCAACTCTTTGGCTAATGCTTTCATGGATCTTGAAATAGTGGCAATTTCTTGCTGCCTGCTCTCAACGCCCTTTGGTCCTTGCATAAGTTGAAGGTAATCAACTATTATCATATCTACATCTACATCATTTTTTAGTCTTCTTGCTTTCGCTCTTAATTCTAAAATGCTTAATGCCGGAGTATCATCTAGATGAATGTTGGCTTTAGATAGTGGACCAACTGCTAAACTTAAATTTCTATATTGAGATTTAGGCAATGTGCCCGATCTAACTAAATTACTATCAACTCTGGCTTCAGCACATAGTAGACGCATGGCTAATTGATTGTTAGCCATTTCTAAACTAAAAAAACCAATAGTTTTATCTCCATCAATTGCAGCATTTCGCATCATGTTTAATGCAAATGATGTTTTACCCATTCCTGGACGACCAGCTATTATAACTAAATCTCCATTCTGGAACCCTGTAGTTTTTGAATCTAAATCACTAAAACCAGAAGGAACACCAATTACTGAACCTTTATGAGATGCAATTCTATCAATGTCCTCAAACGTTTTATGAAGTACTGGGTCAATTTTTTCGAATCCTTTTTGAAGCCTATTTTGGGTAATGCTAAATATTGACCTTTGTACAGATTCTAATATATCATCCACATCTTGGCTATCATCAAAAGCCTCTTTTGAAATGTCGTTTGCTAAGAAAATCAAGTTTCTTAATATAGATTTTTCCATTACTATTTTTATATATCTTGCAACATGGGCAGTGGTAGGAACTAGTTCAACCAATCCACTAATATAAAAAGCACCGCCAACCGCTTCAAGGTCATTGTTTTTTGTCAATACATCAACTACAGAAACTGTATCTATTGGCTCATTCTTTTTATCTAGAATCTCCATTGCAGCAAAAATTAAAGAATGAGATTTTTTATAAAAATGCTCCGAAGATAATTTTTTCTCAAAAGCTTTGTTTACAGCATCCTTATCTGTGAGCATTGAACCTAACACTGCTTGCTCTGCATCAATAGAATGAGGTTGAACGTTTAAAACTTCTTTTTTATTGACCATATATAGTTATTTACTTTACAAAGTCACGTATGAATTGAAAATCTTCCCAAGCTAATTTTTTCAATGACTGATATTGTAACAAAATGTCGGGACTATATGTAATTTTTAAAGGATAAGAAGAAAAACTATGAACTTTATTTCTCATGAGATCCATCGATAAATTTTTATTTATAAGGGATCTTCCAACCACCTTTCCTAGACCTACTATCATCTTTGGTTCAATGATTTCAATTTGTTTTTTTAGTAGAGGAATGAATTTATTTATTTCAGTATTCAGAGGATACCTGAAGCCATCAATTTTAAACTTGATTAGATATGTGAAATAGACATTTGCTGATCTAGAATACCCAATTGCATTTAAAATTTTTTCTAATAATTTTCCAGAATTACCTAAAAAAGGTTTGTTATATTCGACCTCATAATCGCTAGGGGACTCACCGACAATTAATAAATCGGCATTAGGATCACCACTTCCAAAAACAACCTTACTGTTAATATTTTTTTTGTCAAAGCTCAAATCAATATCAACTTTGGAAGACAGATTTTTTAGAAGGTCAACTTTAGATAACTTAAGAGATAACTTTTTTGATTTTTTAGTTATTGAATCTAAAAATAATTCTTCGCCATAAAGCTCTACATGCTGTTTAATAAATCTGTTTCTATCAGCATTTATCATACATACTTAAGATAATTTTTCTTTTTTACGCCACTTTACATCTCCATCAATGAACTGATTTACAGCCACGCTAGTTGTTTTTTCAAGTTCAATATAATCTTCTGGAGACTTTTCTTCAATCTCATCAAACACCCCGTAGTCATCCTCTTCAGCATCTTTAATAGACTCCTGGACTATACGTTCGTCTAATACTCTCTTGGCTTGCCCTGACATAACAACCACCGCCTCATAAATGTTATCCACTTTTTCCTCAATACTTCTTAAAGGAATTGTTTTTATACCCATTTTTAAGCTCCTTCTATTATTTCATTTAATCTTTTTAAAAATTCATTTTTAGCGACCTCAATATTATCATTAATTAATAGAGTATCAAACCTATCTTTAAATGTCATTTCTTTTTTAAATCTCTTCAATCTTTTTTCTATATTTTCTTGAGATTCACTGCCTCTATGTTTAAGACGATATCTAAGAGCTTCTATGTTTGGGGGAGCAATAAAAATTGAATGAGAATTATTCGGGTATAAATTTTGAATAGACGCTGTCCCATTTACATCAAGTTCAAGCAAGACAATCTTTTTTTCATCAATAGCAGAATCTAGATATGACTTTAAGGTCCCATAATAATTACCATGAACATTTTCCCACTCTGCAAATTTGCCATCTTCAATTAAGGATTCAAACTTTTTAATTGTTATAAAGTTATAATCTTCTCCATCTTTTTCATTTTTTCTTGGGTTCCTTGTAGTACAAGAGACCGACCAGATTAGCTCTGGTTTAATTTTTCTAACAAGTTTACACAACGTAGTTTTCCCTGAACCAGATGGCGCGGATATACAAATTAAGTTTTTCATCAAAGTATATTTTGTAGTTGTTCTTTAATTTTCTCGAGTTCGTTCTTTATCTCTACAATTTTACCTGTAATTTTTGGCAAGGGACTTTTTGACCCTATTGTATTAATCTCCCTATTGATTTCTTGAGCAAGAAATCCGAGTCTTTTACCAACGGGATCATTGGATTCTAAATATTTTAGAAATGATTCAATATGAATGTTAACTCGGACAGTTTCTTCTGTAATATCAGACCTTTCAATTAAGTAAGCAACTTCTTGCATTAATCTATTCTCATCCAAGGAATCTTGCTCTGTTAAAAACTTAATCTTTTCGGCTATTTCGCTCTTTCTTTTAAGCGTATGTTTTTTTGCAAGTTTTTCAATAAAATTGATATCATTTTTGATTTTTTTTAATCGCTTATGAAAATCTTTATACAATTGTTTCCCCTCATCAATTCTGGCTTTATCCAATTGACCGAGAGCGTTTAAAAGTGCATCTATAGTTTCTTTATCATCACCAATTTTAATTTTTGATGTGCTATAAATATCACTTAGACTTATGAAAGAGTTAATATCTAGTTTTTGTTTAAAATTTGTTTCAATTTCATTTATAAGTTCAATAATAGAGTTAAGTTTATTTTCATCGAATTTTAAACTTTTCTCAACATTATTTTTATCTAACTCTATAGATACTTTTACACTACCTCTTTCAATAACATCCGATATTATTTTTTTAATTTTTTGCTCAAATTCAGCACTAATATTTAGGCCAGAAAATCGTATATCCAAGTTTCGAGAGTTAAGGGATTTTATTTCAAGATTAATATTTTCTGATGGCTTGTTTATTGTTGCGACACCAAATCCCGTCATACTCTTTATCATTATTTAACCTCTTCAATTTTATTTGAAAAATACTTTTTTAATCGCTCAATTGAAATGCTAACACTTAATAAGTGATTTTTTTCAATTCCATTTAACGATCCATCATTAAGAAATGCGTAATCAACTATGAAATCATTCCAACTCAATCCAATGCCAGAAGCAAGAGTACCCCTTTGAAACATCCCAATTCTAAAAAATAATTTCTTTTTTAATATTGCCTCAAAACCAGCAGAAAACTCAATTGGTATTTTCCCCAAAACTAATTCAGAATCAATAGATTTATCCAAATATAATATACTGCCTCTTAGCATAGGATTGATTTCTAGTTCATATTTACTGACACTAAATTTCTGACGTAATCCAAAATGTAATGATGGAGGTGAAATTTCTATATTCCCGCTTTCCCATATCAAGCCGGAGGATGGTAGATTTTTAACGATTAATCCTATACCGGTATTATTATAATTTCTAAATGCGCCAATATCTAGCCCTGCACCAATCCCAAACTCATTATCGATTGTATGCAATATAATTTTCAAACCAAAACCAATTCTCCAATTATTAAAAATTTTACTATTAGCTCCATATAAACCAAAAATATTTTGGTTAAAAAACCTTATTTTGTCAACATCTAATCTCTCTCCCTCATCTAAAGAACCATTACCCTCTCCAACATCAAATGTTCCGAAAATCCCATCTAAACCCCAGTCTAATAGCGCACCTCTAGTATCTGGTACTCCATTCACACTCTCGTAAAGCATTATCACACTCACCCAAGAACTATCACTAATGTATTTATCAAAACCAATAAACTCGCTATTTGAGGTACCACTCATTCTAGATTGATGAGTCAGGCCTATCATGTTATTGTGACTTAAGGAGAGGGCTGGGTTTAATAAAACTGTACCAGGATTTTGAATAGGGTAGGCTATGCTAGATTGCGCTAGAGCTAGGGTCCTTGAGTCAGAATTTCTTTCAAAAACTTCCCATCCATAGGATACCACATTTATATCTGATACACCTTTCGAAAGGATAAAAACAGAAAAAAAACTATATATTATATTTTTTCTTAAAGTCATTTAAAATATTTAGCGCCTCGATAGGAGTAATATCATTAGTTTGTAATTTTTCAAGTTCTTTTTTCAATTGAATACTATCATCATATTTTTTTTGGAAGTTAACATCTTGTTTTTCATCTAGATGTTGAATTATTTCATCATTATTTTCAAATTTATGAAACAATATTTCTTTTGCCCTTTCTACTACTGATGATGGCAAACCGGCCATTTTTGCTACTTGTATGCCATAACTTTTATCTCCAGGGCCATCGATAATCTTCCTAAGAAATATAATATCATCATCATGCTCTTTTACTTCCACATGATAGTTAAATAATCTACTTAATTTACTTTCGAGTACTGATAACTCATGATAATGAGTAGCAAATAATGTTCTTGCATTAATCTGTTCATTATCATGAAGATACTCTACAATCGCCCAAGCGATTGATAAGCCATCAAATGTTGCTGTTCCCCTACCTACCTCATCAAAAAGAATTAAACTTTTTCTAGTGGCGTTATTAAGAATATTTGCTGCTTCATTCATTTCTACCAAAAAAGTTGACTCACCACCAGCAAGATTATCACTTGCACCTACTCTAGTAAATAATTTGTCTACTATTCCAATTTCTGCTATTTCTGCAGGAACGAAACTACCAATCTGAGCTAAAAGTACAATAATACCGGTCTGTCTCAGAAAAGTTGATTTACCAGCCATATTC